>NZ_JBFUES010000033.1:0-17259 GCF_056403875.1 Bradyrhizobium sp. P2_E8 | reverse complement strand
CTATTTGGGCTGACCATTCTTTCGCAGGTCGATCAGGCGCTCTTCTATGGCCGCAATACTGACGCCGCGCTGAGGCTTATGCGGGAGATTGGCCGGGGCTTTGGGCTGTAGGTTTCAGCCGCCCCCAAGCAGGACCGGGCGCGCGGCCGGGATTTCCCTTCGGACCAGCATCCTTTCGCCACGTGCTCACGCGCCGGAATACTGATCGCGGGCGTGAAGGTCCGCTGTTAGCAGTACGCCGCACCTGTCTCGCGCGACCGTGGAGCGGCCGCTCGTGACCCACAACTGGMATCCGCTTCTCGGCTTACGCAGATCGCATGCAACAATTGCGCGGATCAAGAGGTCTTCAGAAGAGCGCCGAACGAAGGTGCCGGGCCTGGGTTTGGCTTAGTCAACCAGTCGCTGATCTGCGCGGCTTTTTCAGCTTGTTGCACTCGCTTCATCAGAAGCTCACGCTCAGTGCCGGGTGGCAGTCGCTCTGCCGCTTCTCGAAACTTGGCAGCCTCATCCATGAGGCGTTCCTTGAACGTCTTCGTATGTTTGGTACGACGCCGACGTTCACTCATTGCTACCTCCCTCCTATACTGCACCGCAACTTAGAGCTTGCGTCACCTTGACACCGGAACGCGCCGGATCAACATAGGTTCCACACTTGGAACGTAGACGAGGGACCATGGGTTTAGCGGACGGTGTTAAGGCGAATTTGGAAGTGGTGCTCGACGAGGTGTGCCGCCAGCTTCCTAACGGCAGAGACCACGAGGTTCGCAAGAGGATCGCGGAGCAGCTTTTAGAAGCTGCGGAAGCCGGTCAACATTCGCTCGCGGAGCTTCGCGCCGTGGGGCTTCGCACCTTTGCCGAAGCATTCAAGTGGACGGGTCGGGCAGGATAGCCGACGAGGTGCTTATGGCTTCAGTGCTCTTGGTTGAAGATGAAGCACTTATTCGAATGATGATCGCCGACATGATAGTCGAGCTTGGTCATAAGATTGCCGGGGAAGCTGGCGATCTACAGACGGGCGTGGCGCTCGCCTCCGCAGCGGAGATTGACATAGCTTTAGACGTCAGGCTCGGCGCCGATAGCTCGGAGGCTATCGCGGAAGCGTTGCGAAGCCGGAACATCCCATTCGTTTTCGCGACTGGGTATGGTGCGGACGGGGTTCCAGCCAACTACAAAGATCGCCCAACTCTTCCGCAAGCCATTTCACATCGAGGAACTTGAGCGCTGTCTGATTGCCTTAAAGGGCTAACAAACCCCAGTCGTTTCTCGCATGACGCGGGCAAGGTCATCTTCGGAAAACGGCTTCCTGATCATAGGAAAACCATCCCGCCTCCGTTCGCGACCCGATAGTTGCAGAACTTTCAGCGTCGGACGAATGCGTATAGCCCGCTCGGCGAGTTCATGACCATCCATGCCCGGCATGTTGATGTCCGTGATCAAAATGGAAAGCTTCTCATTGCCCGCCAAAGTTTCCAATGCCTCGGCGCCGCTGGCTGCGCAAACCACCCCAGTTCTTCGAGCATGATCGTGATCACATCCAGCACGTCGGCATCGTCATCGACGACCAAAACAGTGTGTTTCACGGACAATTCCTTTGGATGATTAACTTATTGCATTTTTGAAGGTTCCGGCCGCCTGTGATGGCAATCGGCCGACCTTGAGGAGGAATTAACAACCGCACGACCGGCAAAATCGCTTTTAGCAACAAAGAGATGCCGCCTCATGTGTGGATGTATATGGACCCCGCCCGATTGCAACGACCCAACAAGGCGGACAGACAGTGGGGAAGATTTGCAAAACTTCCTGAAGGTCTTTGCGATAACGTCGATGATCTTCGTTGCAGCCGCTCGCTGCGGTTCAGTCGGCCGGGGCAAAGACAAGCGACACCACCATCGCTCGGCCGCGCCAGCGGTGGAGCAACCGACCAGGGCTAAGTCCACTGGCGACCAGCCGCGCGACCCAGCCGACATAGTGTTGGAAAAGAAGATCAAGAGCATTTGCCGAGGTTGTTACTGTTGCTCGACAGCCAGAGAAGGCGGAGCCGCTCACGTGCAAATTCTTGTAGCCTCTCGATGCGCCTGAACGTCAAACCCCCAATTGCAAGTCCGCTTACCGAGCCAATGCAGACGATTTCGAATCAGCGGCAGAATGCAGCTTGTGACCCGATGCTAACCCCAGCTCGCGTGACCAATGGTGCGATGATGCGCAAGTCTCGAACACCATCTGGCAGACACTCAAAGACGCAACGTGCCGACGCCTCAGATGACGGCGTATGACCACTTGGCAGGTCGCATCGCCGTGCGCTTGAAGTCCGACTTCGCGATATCCAGAACGATCGTCGAATCGACTGGACTGGCTGCTCCACCCAATCGTGGGAGCCTCAGAAGGCGCTCAGTCCTTGTCACTCTCTGCCGTGGAGTAGCCCTCCACTGGCTCGTGCATGGCCGGGCTTCACTCAAACATCAGTGTTGAATTAGTCTGCAATTGGGAGTTGAATGTTAGCATTTTAAGAATGGGGGCTGATTTTGCTTCAGCTGGAGGCACATCTTGAACTGTCCGATGTGCTTCGTTTGATCGAAGAAAAGCTGGGAGCAGGTGTCTGGCGCTATGATGCGGCCGGCCAGATGCAATGGTCGCGTGGCTTTTTTGGGCTGCTCGGATTGGATCCGCATGCGGTGTCGCCTTCATACGCGGAAATCCAACGAAGAATTCATCCGGACGATCGCGGTCCGAATCGCAGTCCCACCGAGTTGATGACAGATCGGACGTTGCTCGACGGTGAATTTCGCATCGTTCGGCCCAGTGGCGCTTTGCGCTGGATTCACTGCCACACGGAGGTGCTGCTAGATAGCGCAGGTGAGCCGGAATGTATCTTGGGGATTGCTCTGGACATTACCGCACAACGTCGGTTGCTCCAGACGCTACGAAGTGACGCCGAGCGCTACAGCGCTTTGACCCAAGTGGTAGGCGGCCTGCTGTGGATCGGTAGTTCCGATGGTCGGATCACGGCACTGCCGAATGGCGAGAAGACACCTGAGGCATATCAGTTCTTTGGCAAAGGCTGGGTTGATCTCCTTCATGAAGAGGAGCGCGAGGCGGCCCTGAGAAACTGGACGGCCTCGGTCGAGACGGGACAGCAGTACAGTGTCGAACATCGGCTGCGACAGCCCGACAATACATATCGGTGGTACCGTTGTACGGCAGTGCCTGTCACCAACGCGGATGGCAGCATCCAGGAATGGATGGGTCTCTCCATTGACGTGCATCAGGAAAAGCTCTCCGTCCAACGCGCGGCAACATCGCAGCTTACGGGCGCGCAACTGCGCGCAGCCCGGGGCATCTTAAATTGGTCTGTGAAGCAATTGGCCGCGCGAACAGGGATTTCGTCGGCCATCATCCGTCGGCTTGAGGAGTACGATGATGCTCCCCCAGTGCCGGAAGAGACCATGGAAATCCTTCGCCTCGTCTTTTCGGATGCGGGAATCGAGTTCTTGTTTCCGTCTGTGGGTAAGCCTGCAGTTCGGCCGCGACAATGATCGAGACAGGTTGTCGCAGCCTTGCTCTTCTCACTCGCCATGAATGGCTTGGAAGGACTGTCTTGGCAATCAGTTTTGGGGTTACGCGCGCATTCCGCGGCCCAGCGAGCTAAAAATTTGCGAAGAGCGCGACCTAAGTTTCGTGACAAGGCGCTGAACCGACAATTTTTGCTGGCATGAGGAAAATTAGAATCAAATTCTTCTTAACCAACTCGCAGGCAATTGTCTTCACCATCGTCTACACGCTGAGGTAGGGGGTGGGAAGCGTCAGTTGCAGTTTCAATTGAGTTAACCCACCACGGATCTTTTTGGCATCTGCCCCGAAAAGCCGTCGTCGGTTGGGCGACTAAGTGCGTCACATTCAAATCCATTCTTGCCAGTCTTTTTTAAGGGTCCGATGACCCGCGGAGTGTTGCCATGCCCTTCAAATTCAAACTTCGGATTCGTGGCCGGCTGATTTCGGGATTTCTTGCCGTGTGCGCGATTATCGCGCTTTCTGTCGGGTACACAGTGTTTGCGGTCGGCGGGATTTCCACGACCGTCGATCGCATGGTGAATCTGCGCACACCCGTTGCACTCGCGAGCACGGAGCTGGTCGGCAATCTCTATTCCACACTGGCGACACTGCGTGGCTATCTCCTGACCGGAAATCCCCAAGGCAAGCTCGATCGGGCCGCGATGTGGAAGGAGATGGATGCCACAATTGCTGGCTTCGATGAGAAGGCGTCACATTTTACCAACCCGGAGAACAGCCGAAAATGGGCCGAGGCCAAGGCGCTGCTCGCTGAATTCCGAGCTGCGCAAGACAAAGCCGAAGCCTTCGCGTTCACTTCCGAGGCATATCCAGCGACCAAGCTATTGGTGACCGAAGCCGGGCCGCGCGCCGAAACACTCTTTTCCGAGATCACAAGGATGATCAACGAGGAGGAAGGCCTGGAGGCGACGCCGGAGCGAAAGCGACTGCTGAAAGCCATGGCAGACACGCGCGGCAATTTTGCCGCTGCCACCGCTCAACTTCGCATGTACCTCTTGTCGGGCGAAAAGAATGACAAGGAAAAATTCTTGAAGCCATGGGACCTCTTCGAAAAAGGCTATACTGCTGTGAGTGCGAAGAAGGACCTGCTCACGCCGTCTCAGCTGCTCTCTTTCGAGAAGATCACGAAGGCGCGGGGCGAATTTGTCCCCCTTTACGAGAAGATGTTCGCGCTCCGACAGTCCGCAGACTGGAATGCACCCGTGCATATTCTCGTAACCGAAGCGGTGCCGCGCGCGGTGAAAATTCTCGACCTACTTGACGGGCCGAACGGCGCCGATGACACCCGCTTTGGAGGAATCAAGACGAATCAGAAGAGGATGCTTGCCGAAGAAAGCCATCAGGTGCAGACCAGCATATCGTTCCTGAAGCTGGTCCTGTGGGGCTTGCTCGCGGCAGGACTCGGCCTCGGCACCGCGATTGCGTTGCTGACCGCTCGGACGATCGCGCGCCCGATCCAGGGGATGACCGCCGCCATGGGCAGCCTCGCGGGAGGCGATACGTCCACCGCGGTCCCCGGCATGGGCCGCGCCGACGAGGTCGGCGAGATGGCGGAAGCGGTTCTGGTCTTCAAGGACAATATGATTGAAACGGACCGGCTGCGCGCCGAACAGGCGCAATCGGAGGCTCGTTCCGCTGCCCAACGCAAGGCCGAAATGCACCAACTCGCCGGCCGGTTCGAGGATGCCGTCGGAGAGGTCATCGAGACGCTGTCGTCGTCTTCGACCGAGCTTGAGGCAGCGGCCAAGACCCTGAGCAGGACGGCCGAGAGCACTCAGGAGCGCTCCAGCATGGTAGTTGCGGCTTCTGAGGAAGCCTCGACCAACGTTCAATCGGTCGCTTCCGCCACCGAAGAGATGAGTTCATCAGTCACCGAAATCAGCCGCCAGGTGCAGGACGCAGCCAGGATTGCCGGCGCGGCAGTGGACCAGGCACAGAAAACGAACGATCGCGTCAACAAGCTGTCGCAGGCGGCAACTCGTATAGGCGACGTGGTCGAACTGATCAATACGATCGCAGGACAGACCAACCTTTTGGCCCTGAACGCAACGATCGAAGCGGCCCGGGCCGGCGAGGCCGGACGCGGCTTCGCTGTCGTTGCTTCCGAAGTCAAGGCGCTCGCCGAACAGACCGCGAAGGCGACTGGGGAGATCAGTCATCAGATCACCGATATACAGGCGGCCACCCAGGATTCCGTCGTCGCGATCAAGGAAATCAGCGGCACGATCGGTCGGATCTCTGAAATCTCTTCCGCCATTGCCGCCGCGGTGGAAGAACAGGGAAGGGCTACGCAGGAAATAGCGCGCAACGTCCAGCAGGCCGCGCAAGGTACCCACGAGGTCGCCTCCAATATCACGGAGGTGCAGCAGGGGGCCACGGAAACCGGTTCAGCCTCAAGTCAGGTGCTGGCCTCGGCGCAAATGCTGTCGAACGACAGCGCGCGGCTAAAGACAGAGGTCGAGAAGTTCCTGACCTCTGTACGCGCAGCTTGAGGTCCACCATGACAAGTACCTCGACATCAGCGGGTCACGCTGGAGTGGTAGCAGCTAAAATCCGTGATGGAGCGTCCGAGCCGGCGGCTGCCAACATCATCCCGCTGCCATTTAGTCGAGAGCGATACCTGATCGTTCAGACCAGAACGGACTGCGAGTTGCTGCGGCGGAACGTCAATGTCGTTATCGAATGCCTTAGAGCTCTCAATGGCCTGCTTGAAGATGTGGATGACGGATCGATACGTGAGGAATTTCAACATCGGGTGGCGCGGCTGAACGAGCTGCTCGTGCTTCGGCTTGATCAGCTATCCGCCGCGGATCGCTTGCTGCAGGAGGTGCTCCCGTATGCCTGACGCGGGACGGATTGTACTGCGCGCGTACGGTCGTCCTTCAACACCTCGATGTAGGTCTTGATAACATCGCGCCCCGTCGCGCGGACGCGCCGCAGGGGAGACCGCTCGGCGCCGCATACAGGAATAGTTGCGACGCGAGCGAGATTACCTGATGCCAGTAGGCCCCGCGGTCGCGATGTGCCCCTTTTCCGCCCATTGCATCCTCGATCATGGATGCCAGCGCACCTTTATCGCTCCGGTTGGGWGCTAGATCTGGTTGATAAGATCATGGCGGCCGCCGCGGATGTTCAGCCGATTACCGACGTATACTCTGAAAAAGAACTGCGATGGCGTGTTTCCACATACATCGAATTGCTATGGTCAGCCGGAAAACGTGATCCTAATGAACTGACCAATCTCGGCCTGGAGTATCTTCGGTCGGTTCTTGACGGACCCAATCCCAAATATGGCGGCTGCTGAAAAAGAATTAGTGTTCGCAATGCGACGCATACTTGGCACACGCCCAGCGCTACGACCCTCTGGGAGTGCAAAGGACAATGCACATGCTCAAAGGGCAAGATCGTGGCGGCTGGACAGGAAAGCAGTCTTCAAACGCTATACAATCGGTGACCGGTGCTGGCTCCGGTCCTCTCAAATTGTATAGCAAAATGCGGCTGCTGGAGCGCGATCTTGATGCGAGACGGGCGGCCAATTTGCAGCCCGTCATCAACATCCATCAACGCGTCGATAATGACACGCCCAGTTGTGCCGCTTTCACCGTCGTGGCTGCGGGAGTGCGTCTGAGGGACTTCGATATCTTGGTGACGCCCGCCTTTGCTTTGGCCATTGCCCTCAGTGTCCGAACGTCATCTTTAGTCCAGGAACGCCTTGCTGCGTTCGCGTTGTTGCTCTTTGCAGTTTTAGTCTTCTCGGTCTTAGCCATTTTGCTCCGTTCCAATTGAGGGGGACGCTTCTATCGAGAATGGAAAGAGGAGGCAAGAAAACACCTTCAGAAAAACTAGGCTTTGCTGGTTCAATCATTGTGGCCACTCTTGCACGTCAACAATCAAAAAGAGCGTCACCTTCTTGGCTTCGTCCCGATACCGACATAGTTTCAAAGAAAGAAGCCCGCGCGAAAACGCGGTAACGATTCGAACGATCTCTTCGGCGCGCGAGCACGACCAGTTAGCGATTGGGGGGACTCACATCCCGCGTTCGTGCGGATAGCTCGTGGACTCGTACCAACGCTGTTAGTTTGGCGCTCCTGCTAGTTGACCGTTCGACATCCCGCCGAGTACTTGTACCTCGGGCGAGAGCAGACAAAAACTGGGTAGGAACATCGCTGTTTTGCCCTAACGCAGGTCAAATTGCCCAGCGATGCAGTGCGCGGAGCGAACTTCAGTTTCACGCCTGATTAACCTCGGCGCTCATCCTTCGTTCGTAGAGGAACCTCTACATTGCCCCCGAAGGCTGCGCTCGACAGGAGAGACTAAATGAAACTTAGATTCGCACTTTTTGCACTGCCCACGTTAGGCGGCGCAGCGCTTTCGACCGGAACCGCTTCAGCGATGCCACTGGCCCCCTTGGGACAGTTCCAGTCTTCGAACGTCGAGAACGTTGCAGTGGTCTGCGGTCCGCGCGGCTGCGTCCGCACAAGGCCCGTGTACCGCGGCTACGGATACCATCGGAGCTATCGTCGGTACTGATCTTGAAAGAGGCCTTCGGCCCTCTTTTTTCTTCCTGCTAACGTTTGATCCAAACTCGGCCAATCCATCCAGATCCGGATACAAGGCCCGTTACTTGCCAATAAAGGACTGCTTCTCCGGCGGTAGCCAACCTGACTTTCATCGTGCGCTGACGGCGCACAACAGGGTGTCATGAGATGTAATTGTACTCAACCTTGTGCGTAACCTCCCGTGTGCGCGAAGATGCCTGCGTTGCTCGACGCTCAGCCAGGGTAGGAACCATACCCGTTGGGACAGCTTGGTATCCAGAACGAAAGGATATCTTATGTCCCGAAAGATACCGAACACAGAAGCCGATGCGGGGCATCAAGTCCCGCCACGTCGTCACGACGCCGGTAGCGGCGCGAACGAAGCTACCGATGGATTGGATGCAAGCACCGAAGCGTTGCGCCATGCTGCGGAAGACACGCCATCGGGTGCCTTGCCGGAGGATGTCGAGATTGTCCCGGTATTTGACCGCGCCGACTTAGCACCCCAAATTTAGGTGCAATCATGGTGAGAAAAAAGCACGGCATCATTATCGAAACACCCACGGAAGCGCGTCAAGCCGAACCCGGGCCCTCGATCCTTTTGCTGCTTCTCATCAGCGTAAGTGTCGCGGTGATCGCTATGGCCGTTGTCTGGTTCGTTTTCTTCCGTACCTAGCGTCGCTCGGCCGATTCTACTGCCCCTGATGTGGAGAATGGTCAGGCCGGACTGCATTGATGGCGGGCTGGAAGGGGCGTCCACTGAACAATCGGTCAGGGCAGCTAACGTTTTAGCGATGGGGGACCGCTCGGGTGGACATCGCAAGGTTGGCACTGTCGCGCATCCGTCGTAAAAATGAGCGGGTTGGAGAGCCGGCCATGGTGCAGGAGCGGCCAGCCCGGGTCGCGCGCAGGCTGTCGGCGATATTGGCCGCCGACGTGGCCGGCTATTCGCGGCTCATGCACAATGACGAAGAGGCTACGCATGCCAAACTGACTGCGCTTTTGACGGATGCAGTAGCCCCGGCAGTTGCCGAACACGGTGGCCGCATCGTCAAGAACACCGGCGATGGCTTCTTGGCGGAATTTCCGAGCGCGGTCGAAGCGGTTCGAGCTGCTGTACAATTTCAGACCCGTGTCAAGGAACTTACAGTCGATGATCCAGAAGCCAAGCGCATAATCTTCCGTGTGGGAATTAATATCGGCGATGTGATTGTCGAGCCGAATGACATCTTTGGCGATGGCGTGAATGTCGCGGCGCGGCTTGAAGGCATCGCGAAGGCCGGCGGCATCTGCATATCTTCCGCCGCCTACGATCAAGTCCGTGGCAAGGTCGGGGTCGAGTTCGCCGATATGGGCGAGCAGAACCTCAAAAATATCGCTCTCCCAGTCCGAGCCTATGCTTCGCAGCTCTCCGATACGCTGCCGGCCGTTTCGGGCTTTCCGTTTGTCCAGTGGCCTGCGCATAGTCGGCGGCGAGCTCGGATGGGTCTAACGACGGCGCTTCTCCTGTTCATGGCTGGCGGCGGTCTTGGTTACTGGTACGTGCGTTGGAATGAGCCACAACTGGTGAACCATCGTCTATCGATTGTCGTGCTGCCATTCACAAATTTGAGCAACGAACCCGAGCAGGAGTACTTTGCGGAAGGTGTTGCTGACGATCTAAGCGCTGATCTCTCGCGTATCGAGGACAGCTTTGTGATCGCGCCGAGTACAGCCCGTGCCTATAAGAACGTTGACCCAAAGCGCGTTCGCCGCGAACTCGGCGTCCGCTATATCCTCGATGGTAGCTTGCGCAGAACGGAGTCAATTGTCCGGATCAACGCCCGGCTGATCGATACGCGAACCGGCGCACAGATCTGGTCGGAGGGCGTCGACGGTGAGTGGTCCAAATCGTTGCAGCTTCAGGATGTCATCACGGGTGGATTGGCGCGGCGGCTTGATCTCGAACTGACTAACCACGAAAGCCGCGACGCGGAAGTTGCGCGGCCCAACAACCCCGATGCGGTCGATCTTACAATGCGGGGCCTGGCCGTGCTCAATCGGCCCTATTCGCGCGAACAGGTGGCCCAGTCGGGGGCCCTCTTCGAGCGCGCACTGCAGATCGACCCCGGCTACCCTAAGGCTCTCGTGGGGTTGGCAGATACTTTGGCAATACAAGTCAATTATCGTTGGACCGATGCGCCCTCCGATAAGCTGCGGCGTGCTGAGAATGCGGTGGATCAGGTTCTGTCCCAGTTTCCCAGCGACGCAATGGCACATTTTGTAAAGGGCGAGATCCAACGGGCCAAGGGCAGGAATCTCGACGCTGCTGTCAGCGAGTATATGGCGGCAATCGGGATAAATCCTAGTCTCGCCCCGGCTCATGGCGCGCTGGGCGCTGCCAAGATACGTGTTGGCCGATCTGCGGAGGCATTTGCCCCTCTCCAAATGGCCATCCAGCTCAGCCCCCGCGATCCGCTCCTAAGCACGTGGTACTTCTACGCCTGTCATGCGCACAGCCATCTCGCTCAATATGATGAAGCGATAGACTGGTGCAGCCGCTCCATCACGGTGAATCCCTTTTGGATTGCCTACGCAGATCTCGCCGCCGCCAACGCTTGGACGGGACATGAGCTCGAAGCTCGTGCCGCCATCGGCGAGCTTCGCCGGCTCAGGCCCAATTACACCGTCGCCCTTTGGTTGCAGGATGGGTCTGCGTGGTCCGATAATGTCGTTTTCCTTGCCGAGTTTCAGCGCATCGCTGAGGGTTTGCGTAAAGCGGGCCTTCCTGAACGGTGAACGAGCAAAGGACCGAGCCGATCCTCGCGCTCGCGGCGTGCCGGATAAGAGCTCGTCGGACCTCGCTCAGGCATACTAGAAGCGGCTCGGAAGTCCGGAATGGGTCAAAACGCGAAGATCTCACGTGAGCAAATCTAGTCCGGTATGCCTCGCGCGCAGCGGACTCATTCAGCCGGGCGCTGCTTCGCCGATGACCCACACGACAACACTGGCACTTGCCGTTTTTCCGTAGTCGGGCCAAGTTTCGTATTTCCGCCCGGGGAAAACCCGGTGAACCAGCGGGGACGCTCATGCAGCCGATTACCCAATACACCAAAAGCGGAGACGTTCACATTGCTTATCAAACATTTGGTGCGGGCCCGATTAATGTGGTGATGGTTCCGGGATTTGTGTCAAACGTGGAGAATTACTGGGAGCAGCCCGACTTCGCGCGCTTCCTTCGCCGGTTGAGTAGCTATGCCCGGGTAGTGACTTTCGACAAGCGCGGCACCGGTGGCTCCGATCGCGTCACCGAGCTGCCCGGCCTGGACGTACGGATGGACGATCTCCGCGCGGTCATGGATGCCGCCGGCATGGAGCAGGCGGCGCTACTCGGGATTTCGGAGGGCGCGCCCCTTTGTTGTTTGCCGCGACCTATCCCGAGCGTTGCCGAGCGCTGGCACTATACGGCAGCTTTTCGCGCTTCTCCTACTGGTTTCCAAGCGACGAGGCGCTCGCAAACTTCTTTGGTTATGTCGAGAAAGCCTGGGGTACCGGCGGCAGTATCCAACGGTTTGCGCCGTCGCGCGCCAACGACGCCGCATTCCAGCAATGGTGGGGCCGTAACGAACGCCTCGGTGCCAGCCCGGCTGCGGTCACCGCGCTGATGCGTATGAACAGCCAGATCGACATCAGCGGCATCCTTCCAGCCGTCCGTGTACCGACGCTTGTGCTTCATCGCACGGAAGACCAGGTTGTCGATGTCGCCGGCGGGCGCGACGTAGCCGCCCATATTCCTGGCGCCAAGCTCGTCGAGTTTTCGGGAACCGATCATATCTTCTACGTCGGCGACGGCTCAGAAAAGATCGCGGACGCGATCGAGGAGTTCTTCACCGGCGCGCCCGCGCGCATCGAGGCGGATCGCGTGCTGTCCACGGTTTTGTTCACCGATATCGTAGGCTCGACGGAGAAGGCTGCAAGCCTCGGCGACCAGCGCTGGCGTAATCTGCTTGACGACCATCATACTACGATCCGGCGCGTGCTTGCTCGTTTCCGTGGCCGCGAGGTGAAAACGACCGGCGATGGTTTTCTCGCAACTTTCGACGGCCCGGCGCGTGGCGTCCGCTGCGCTTGCACCATCGCGGATGAGATCAAGCTGCTCGGCATCGACGTCCGTGCTGGACTTCATACCGGCGAGTGCGAAGTGATCGGTGAAGATGTTGGCGGCATCGCTGTTCATATAGGTGCGCGGGTTGCGGCGCTTGCCGGTCCAAGCGAGGTGTTGGTGTCGAGTACGGTCAAAGACTTGGTAGCGGGTTCCGGTTTACGCTTCAACGACCGCGGCATCCAATCCCTTAAGGGGATCCCTGGCGAGTAGCGCATATTCGCAGCTGAACGATAGAGATATCCCCCTTGAGCAGCCGGTCACCGCGCCCGGTTGCGAAATACTTCTGAGTCAACCTGCGAGCCGACTTTCGGAGACGGGGCGTGCTGGGACCCCCACCGGATACGATGAGTGCAGGTCCTTCATGCCTGATCATCAGCCAGCCGCTCATGTCTGCAATGGGTCATAAAGCAGCGGTCAGCCCATCAGTCTGGCGACGTCCGGCTTCCCTCAGACAGCGGACATGGCAATGGATCTCGTGGTGTTCAGCTCAGGGCCACAAGCCGACACCTGTGCTTGCGTCTCCAGGGAATTCTATTGTCTAGGGTACTTAAATTTCATGCGCGCGTGGAATGCAAACGGCGTAGGGAAAACCATCTTTTCGGCGCGCAAAATGCATATCTCGCGCCCATCAGTCCATGATAGCCTAGGCCCGATTGGAGACTAGCGAAATGCCAGTCAAATCGATCGTCAATCTCGAAACGGACTTAGTGCGCGCTCGCCGAATCCTAAGCTCATGGACGCCGGTCAAGCGGCTCTCAGGCGATGAAGCTGGAATCATCGTTAGGATGATTGTAGACGGCATCGCAGAGGGCCGTAGACTGGGCTGGGAGCAGGCAGAATCTGAATGGCTGTCTGACGGCAAGACCAAGCATGAAGAGCCGAAGGGCGGCCTCCACGCGCGGCAGTAGATGCAACTATTTCTATCCGGCAAGCGACTTTCGTCGGACCGGGCTTGCGCAAGCTTGCCTGTCAGATGAGGGCCATCGCGGAGCCACGCTATGCGGACATCACGGAGCGGTATGCTGCTTGTCCTGACTGTRCTCGCAACACCGTCGGTCGCCCGCGATGATGGCCGTTACGCTGACTCACCACTGAAATCATGGTTCGAAAGCTTGGAAAGCCAGTTCGGGCAGTGCTGTACTGATGCCGATGGATACATAGTGTCCGATGTAGATTGGCGATCTGATCGGGGACAATATCGTGTCCGAATCGAAAGCGAGTGGGTCCTGGTGCCCGACGGCGCCGTCATTACGCAACCGAATCTCGCTGGGCGGACGATGGTCTGGAAATACTACATCGATGGCCACCCGCGTGTACGTTGCTTTATTCCCGGAAGCATGATCTGAGGCACCGCAACAGCGATGCCCATCGTTCAACTGCGATGCCACTAGCGGAAGCGCGATGAAATCTCGTCGCATTGTGCATGTCTTGTAGAGGCGACAAGTGCCGTCACCGYAAGTAAATAGGGGCTCGTGAGCTATTGTCCTCTTCAAGGCACACAATGTCAGCTACGGGGTCACAAGCCGCCGAACACGTTCAAGGTGGGGGACTTCCGCTTTGCGTTGGTAAGCTGAAGTTAGCGAGGATGGTCGCGACCAGGCAGAACAGCGCCCGAGACGCTGATCCTGGTCGCCGAGCGCACGGGCCGACCATGCTCGGCCGCCAAGTCGACGCTCGAGCGCCCGGCTTGAAGCCGGTACATGCTGCGCCGAAGCTAATTGTGCGATGGTCGACATGGCCTTGGCAGCTTCACCGTCGATCGAGCCCACCGCCACAGTCAAGGTGACGGGACGCGCATAGTAGCGGTAGCCAAAGAGACCTGCACCTGCCGCAAGAATGCTAACCCCAACAACCAAGACGAAACGAAGCCAGAGCGGCAATTTGATCGAAGTCATGGTCATTGTTGCCTCTACACTCGCTGGGCCGACGTGCAGTCGTTCCGGCCTCAAAGATAGGCCGTATACGAGCTGACCCACACAAGGATCGAGGCGAGCAGGCCAATCACACCTGCATTCTCGGCAAATGCAGTGGCGCTGCCGGACATTCCCAGACGAAGGGACTCGCGGCTCATCCCCTCTGGTATCGATATCTCCGCCGGAAACACCGTCGCACCGCCGAAACTCGTCGTGCGCGCGAGCGTACCCGACACGGCGATCTGCCCCTGGCCGATGCCTTTCGGAATGGCGGTGACCCTGCCGTGATAGATGCGGCCGGGGGCGTTGTCGAATACGATGTCGACGGCGGTCCCCTCCTTGATGGCCTGAAAACCGTTCTGCGAAAACATGCCGACCAGCGCGATCTCGCTCTCGACAATGAACGACATCGCCGAACGCGCCTGCAGCGCCCGGTCGCCGATCGTCAATGCGACGACGGTGACGTAGCCGTCGGCCGGCGCGCGAATCGTGGTCTGCGACAACTCCCAATTGGCGTTGTCGAGTTGCGCTTGAAGCTGCGCAACCGTCGTGTTGACGCCGCCGATCTCGGAATCCAGCGCCAGCTTGGCGCTGTGCTGCGCAGCCTTGGCTGCGCCGAGCTGGGCCGACACGGTTTCGTACTGCGCCTGCTTGTCCTGCGCCTGGAATTGCGTGTTGGCATCGTCAGCGGCGAGCGTCTGGATGTCGGCGAGGCGCTTCTTGTTATAGGCGACCTGCGTGGTGAGCCCGCTGACATTCGCCGTTGCCTCTTCGTAATTCGATTTCAGGATCTCGACCTGCTGCTTTGCGCCGGCAAGCGAGGCCTGCAACTGCGAAACCTTGTATTGAAACGGTGCCGCATCGACCTGGAACAGCACGTCGTTGGCCTTCACCGGCACGTTCGGCTTGACCGGGATTGCGACAATTTGTCCTGTCACATTCGGCGTCACCTCCACCACGCGGCCGGTCACCGTCACGCGCCCGGACGGCGTGAGATAGTTAAAAAGCGCGAGAAATGTCGCGAGGATGACTCCGCCTAATAACAGCGAGATAGTCCCGGACAACCAGCCCCATCGCACCAATTTGAATTTCGAGAACAGGGCCCAGAGCGCGACGAGGTAGAGGCACAGAATAATGATCATGTGGCCCTCATTATTAGGTTGTGCTATCGTGATGCCCGTGGAGGTAGCGAAGTCACCCTTCGAAGGGCCCTACAACGACAAGCTTTATAGCATCGAAATTCCAGCACTGCTGTTTCGATTCTGCAGAAGCCATTCGGCGTTAAATGCAGCCGACATTGCACATTCAGTGCACGCTTCCTCGCGCGCCGAAGCGCGAGTGCTTCGTCGTTTCTTGTGCAAGGAATGATGTCATGCGTATCACGACACTGGATCAGATTTTCGGAATGCTCGCTGCAACCGCAACGTGGTGCAGTACGGAAGCGGCAATTGCTCAGTACGCGTCAACCCCGTCCCGCTACCGAGGCGAATGAAGGCACGGGAGGCACGCGCTTCCCCATGTTCGTCAAATTGAACCAATCGCAACACTCAAAAACACATCCAAAACGCAATTCAAGCGGAGGCATCACATGAATATCACCCGTCGCAATTTGACCATCGGGGGCATCAGCCTGCTCGCCAGCACCTCGATGAGCACCCTGAGCCGCGCCGAGTTTGGCTCCTTCCTTGGCATCGGCGAAGGACTCGAGGACTTCGCGCTCGCCACCGACGCCTACATCTTCGGCTATCCGCTGGTGACGATGGAGATGACGCGCCGCGTTTTCACCAACGTCGCGAAGCCGGAAGCGACCCGCGGCCCCATGGGGCAGATCGTTAAGGTGAGGGCATATCCGAACGCGTCCTATCGCGACGTCACCGCGCCCAACGCGGACACGCTCTACACCACCGGCTTCTTCGATGTTGGCAAAGAACCGTGGGCGCTCAGCATCCCCGATATGAAGGGGCGCTATGCCCTGCTGCCGATGCTGGACGGCTGGACCACTGTATTCCAGGTACCTGGCAAGCGCACGACCGGCACCGGTGCGCAGACTTATGCAATCACTGGACCCGGTTGGAAGGGCTCTTTGCCCACCGGCGTCAAGGAGTACAAGTCGCCGACCAGCATGGTCTGGCTGCTTGGCCGCATCTACTGCACCGGCACGCCGGACGATTACGCCGAAGTTCACAAGTTGCAGGACGAGTTCAAGCTCGTCCCGCTGAGTTCCTACGGCAAGCCGTACACCCCACCCGACCACACGGTCGATCCGAACATCGACATGAAGACGGCGGTGCGCGAGCAGGTCAACCGCATGGACGCCGTGGCGTATTTCACGCTGCTCTGCAAGCTCATGAAAGACAACCCGCCGGCGGCCGCGGATGCGCCGCAACTCGCCAAGTTCGCCAGGATCGGAATCGTACCGGGCCAGGATTTCGATGCGAGCAAGCTAAAGGCGGATTTCGTCAAGCGCGTCCCCGAAATCGGCTTTGACCGGATCATGCTCCAGTTCAAGGTCAACAAGGACATGAAGGACGAGAACGGCTGGGGCTTCACGACCAAGACCGGCATCTACGGCACCGACTATCTGATGCGCGCACTGGTCACCGCCATCGGGCTCGGCGCTAACCGGCCGCAGGACGCGGTCTATCCGACCTCGATGAAGGATGCGGAAGGCCGCAAGTATAGCGGCGAGAACAAGTACGTCATGCGATTTGCCAAGGGTCAGTTGCCGCCCGCGCTCGGCTTCTGGTCGGTGACCATGTACAACGCCGAGTACTTTTTTGTCGACAATCCGCTCAACCGTTATTCGATCAGCGCCCGGCAGAATCTGAAATCCAACCCGGACGGCTCGACCGACCTCTACATCCAGAAGGACTCGCCGGGCAAAGACAAGGAATCCAACTGGCTTCCAGCGCCAGCAGGCGATTTCGTTCTGATGATGCGGCTGTACTGGCCGAACGAGAAGAACCCGTCGATCATCAATGGATCGTGGAAGATACCGCCAGTGAAGAAGGTAAGCTGAACGAATCGAGCAAAACAAATATCCCTCAAGGGAAGCAGGAGTCGGCATCATGTTGACAAAACGCGATCTTCTCCGTTC
>NZ_JBFUES010000032.1:0-17385 GCF_056403875.1 Bradyrhizobium sp. P2_E8 | reverse complement strand
ACAGCGGCTGAACCGCAGCATCGTCTCCTCGATGCTCGACCTGATGCCCGCGCCGGGCCTGATCTTCAACGAATGGGACAAGCACGGCACCTGCTCGGGGCTCGCCGACCGCAGCTATTTCGAGACGATCCGGAAAGCGCGCGCCGCGATCAAGATTCCGGCCGAGTATCTCGACCTGTCGCAGGCCAAGACCGTGGCGCCGGCGGAGGTCGAGGAGGCCTTCATCAAGGCCAATCCGGGCCTCGGCAGCGCCGCCGTCTCGGTGACCTGCAACCGGACGCGGCTTTCCGAGGTCCGCATCTGCCTCAGCAAGGACCTGCAATTCCGCGCGTGCGAGGAGATCGACCGCCGCGCCTGCCGCCGCGACCAGGTGACGATGCCGCCGATCAGGGGTGGGTAGACCGGCTCTCGTGCCCCGGATGCGGTGCAATGCGCCGCGAAACGCGGCGTGGTGCACCGCTGATCCGGGGCCCATCACGAACGAAGAAGCTGGGTCCCGGCTCAGCGGCGCAGCGTTACACGCCGCACCGCGTCCGGGACACGCATTAGTGCCTCTTTGCTCAGGCCGTGACGTGGCGTAGTGCTCTTGCATGAACTACCGTCACGCCTTCCATGCCGGCAACTTCGCCGATGTCATCAAGCACATCGTGCTGGCGCGCATCCTCACTTACTTGCAGGACAAGCCGGGGGCGTTCCGCGTCATCGACACCCATGCCGGCGCCGGCCTGTACGATCTCGAAAGCGACGAGGCGCGGCGCGGCGGCGAATGGCTGACCGGCATCGCGCGGCTGATGCAGGCGCGCCTGTCGAACGAGACCGCCGCGCTGACGAAGCCTTATCTCGACATCGTCCGCGCCTTCAATCCGAAGGGCGAGCTCAAGACCTATCCGGGTTCGCCGCTGATCGCGCGCGGCCTGCTCAGGCCGCAGGATCGCCTCGTCGCCTGCGAGCTCGAGCCGAAGGCGCGCAAGGCGCTGATCGACGTGCTGCGCCGCGACGAGCAGGCCCGCGTGGTCGATCTCGACGGCTGGGTGGCGCTGCCGGCCTTCGTGCCGCCGAAGGAACGGCGCGGGCTGGTGCTGATCGACCCGCCGTTCGAGGCAAAGAACGAGTTCGAGCGGCTGGGCGAAGCCTTCTCGGAGGCTTTCGCAAAATGGCCAACCGGTATCTATGTAATCTGGTATCCGGCCAAGAGCCGGCGCGCCACCGACACGCTGGCGCAACTCGTGGCGCGGCTCGCAGCCGCAGCAAAGCCGCCGGGCAAATGCCTGCGCCTCGAATTCAGCGCCGCGCCGCAACTTGACGGCGCAGCCCTCACCTCCACCGGACTGCTGATCGTCAATCCCCCTTACACGCTGCACGGCGAGCTCAAGACGATCCTGCCCGAGCTCGAAATGCCGCTCGGCCAGGGCGGCGCTGCCAGATTCCGATTAGAGGTGCCGAGGCCGTAACACTCCGGCATTCTTGGGAAAAATATGCAGGAGCCGTAGTCAATCTGCAAAGAACCGTATTATGCTATTTCGGTGACTGGCTTTGCGTTCCGCTTCCGCGAATGGTTGCGGCGGAGTGAAGGCCTAATAAAGATCCGGCCGGACCGAAAGGTCCGCCCAAGGATGGCCAGCTCCCGGGCTCCGTACGGCCCGGTCATGTCGTGACGTGAGTCTGCGTCGCGACGGAGGAGCAATGAGGGGGAGTTTCCCGATGGCCATGACGGGAACGGTCAAGTTCTTCAACGGCGAGCGCGGCTACGGCTTTATCAAGCCGGATGACGGCGGTCGCGATGTCTTCGTTCACATCACTGCTGTGGAGCGAGCGGGACTGAAGGACCTTGCCGAAGGACAGCGTATTACTTTCGAAGTCGAACCGGACAAGAAGGGGAAGGGACCGAAGGCGGTCAATTTGGTCATCCTTTCCTAGCGGGCCTGACTCAAAAAACCTGGCGCAAAAAAAGTCCCGGCCGCGAGCGGCCGGGAGGTTATTGTCCGGTATTTTCTTAGTTGGCTTTCAGAAGTGATAGTTCACGCCTGCACGCACAACGCTGGCGCTATAGCCGTTTGACACGCCTGTGATTGCGAACTGGCTCGTCGACAGATCGATGTAGAGATATTCGAGCTTGGCGGTCCAGTTGGGCGCGAAGCCCACTTCCGCACCGGCACCGATGGTCCAGCCGGCGCTGGTGTGCGACTCGGTCCAGCCGAAGGTCTGCGCACGCAGCTCGCCGAAGGCGAGGCCGGCGGTGCCGTAGACCAGCACGTTGCTGAAGGCATAGCCGGCACGGCCGCGCAGAGTGCCGAACCACGGATTGGAGAACTTCCACGGCGCGAAGGTGTCATCAGCGCCGGCGGCCTGGATATCGCCCTCGACGCCGAACACCCATGGACCGTTCTGGAAATTATAGCCGGCCTGCACACCGCCAACGAAGCCGGAGGGCTTTACGGGTGAGTTACTCACCGACCCCCACTCATAGCCGAGATTGGCACCGAGATACGGACCGGCCCAGCTATAGGCATTGAGCGGCTGATTGACGGTATAGGGCGCACGCTGCCCGTAATTGAGATCGGCGGCCTCTGCCGAAGCTGTCCAGCCGGCGGCAACCAACACGGCCGCGCCCACAACGAGCCTCTTCATCACACACTCCAACGCAACCGCCGTAAACCGGTGCGATGCCCGCGCCGCCGCGCCGGGCCACGTCGCATGGTTACGGAACCAAGACCTTTTCGCGTAAGATTTATCGAGAGTTTTAAGTTAAAGGGCTGTTAAGACCCGTTACCGCGCGCTTAACAGACTTAAGGAAGCGTTACCGGGAACCGCGGCCGCCATCCTGTGCGTGCAGCATGGCCGGAACTTCAAATCGGTATCCCCAGCGCCTAAATTCGCCCCATGGTTCACGATTCCACCGACAATCCGGACGACGCCCGCGCGCGCAAATCCAGGCGCGGCATGGCACCGGACGCCCCGTCCCAGGAGCCGGCACCGCCTGACCTCGATCCCGCCACCACAGGCGGCGACGACGAGGACGATGCTCTGCTGCCCGATATCCTGGAAGAGAGCGGCGCGGTCGGCGAAGAGCCGCTGGCGAGCGGCCATGAGGCGATCGAGCGCGCCGTCCGGCTCGCGCCGACCTCGCCGGGCGTCTATCGCATGCTCAATGCGAATGCCGACGTGCTCTATGTCGGCAAGGCCAAGAACGTCAAAAAACGCCTCTCCAACTACGCGCGCCAGAGTGCGCCACAGCCGGCGCGCATCCTGCGCATGATCGCCGCCACCGTGACCGTGGAGATCGTCTCGACCAACACCGAGACCGAAGCGCTGCTGCTGGAAGCCAACCTCATCAAGCAGCTGCGGCCGCGCTTCAACGTGCAGCTGCGCGACGACAAGTCGTTTCCCTATATCCTGATCACCGGCGACCATTGGGCGCCGCAGATCCTGAAACATCGGGGCGCGCAGACCCGCCCCGGACGCTATTTCGGCCCGTTCGCTTCCGCCGGCGCCGTCAACCGCACCATCACGGCGCTGCAGCGCGCGTTCCTGATCCGCTCCTGCACCGATTCTTTCTTCGAGAGCCGCACCCGGCCCTGCCTGCTCTACCAGATCCGCCGCTGCGCCGGTCCCTGCACCCGCGAGATCGATTTCCCCGGCTATACGACGCTGGTGCGCGAAGCGACCGACTTCCTCTCCGGCAAGAGCCATGCGGTGAAGCAGGAGCTCGCCGGCGAGATGGAGAAGGCGGCCAACGAGCTCGAATTCGAGAGCGCGGCACTCTACCGCGACCGCCTTGCCGCACTGTCGGCGATCCAGTCGCAGCAGGGCATCAATCCGCGCACGGTGGAAGAGGCCGACGTGTTCGCCATCCACCAGGAGGGCGGCTTCTCCTGCGTCGAGGTGTTCTTCTTCCGCACCGGCCAGAACTGGGGCAACCGCGCCTATTTCCCGCGGGCGGAGAAGACCTTTACGCCCGAAGAAGTGCTCGGCTCCTTCCTCGCCCAGTTCTACGACGACAAGCCGCCGCCGAAGAACATCCTGCTTTCGCATGAGATCGAGGAGAGCGAGCTGCTTGCCAACGCGCTCTCGATCAAGGCTGGGCACAAGATCGAGGTCGCCGCGCCGAAGCGCGGCGAGAAGAAGGAACTCGTCGCCCACGCGCTGACCAATGCGCGCGAGGCGCTGGGCCGGAAGCTCGCGGACACCGCGACGCAGGGCCGCCTGCTCGACGCCATGGCGACGACGCTGAGCCTGCCGCATGCCCCCAAGCGCATCGAGGTCTACGACAACAGCCACATCCAGGGCACCAATGCGGTCGGCGCCATGATCGTCGCCGGCCCGGACGGCTTCGTGAAGAATCAGTACCGCAAGTTCAACATCAAGTCGGAAGGGCTCACGCCCGGCGACGACTACGGCATGATGCGCGAGGTGCTGGAGCGCCGCTTCAAGCGTCTCATCAACCCGCCCGAGGAGGGCGCCAAGGTCAAGGACGACGATTTTCCGCAATGGCCCGACCTCGTGATCATCGACGGCGGCCGCGGCCAGCTCAATGCCGTCCGCGAGATCTTTGCGAATCTCGGCCTGACCCAGGTGTCGCTGATGTCGGTCGCCAAGGGGCCGGACCGGGATGCCGGCCGCGAGACCCTGTTCATGCCGGAACGCGAGGCGATCAAGCTCGAGCCGCGCGACCCCGTGCTCTATTTCATCCAGCGCCTGCGCGACGAGGCCCACCGCTTCGTCATCGGCTCGCATCGCAAGCTGCGCAAGAAGGACATCCGCGAGGCCGGTTTGCAGGAGATTCCGGGCATCGGCCCGTCACGCAAACGTGCCTTGCTGCATCATTTCGGAACCCTGAAGGAGATCGAACGGGCCTCGATCGCCGATCTCGGCAAGGTTCCGGGGGTGAGCGCCGAAAGCGCCCGCAGGATTTTCGAGTATTTCCATCCCCAGCCGGGGTGAACTAAAGGGGGCCGTGGTCATATGGTCGTCGCATCTCGCACCCCATTTGAGGAGCGGAACGGTTGACCTTCGGGCCACAGCGGTATTGGTAGGACGGATGAACATCGCCACGACACGAGGGACGACCAGCCGCGCGATGTCCCTCCCGAACATCCTGACCTATGGCCGGATCGCCGCGATCCCGGTCGTGGTCGGGTGCATCTATGCGCAGTCGATTCTGGATCAGCCGCTGTGGCTGCGCTGGGTCGCGGTCGCCATTTTCATCGCGGCAGCAGTCACCGATTACCTCGACGGCTACTACGCGCGGATCTGGAATCAGCAATCGGCGTTCGGCCGGATGCTCGATCCGATCGCCGACAAGCTGCTGGTCGCCTCCTGCCTGCTGATGCTGGCCGCCGACGGTATCATCCATGGCTGGTCGCTGTGGGCCGCCATCGTGATCCTGTGCCGCGAGATCCTGGTCTCGGGCCTGCGCGAATATCTCGCCGCGCTGCGCGTCAGCGTGCCCGTCACCAAGCTTGCCAAGTGGAAGACCACGGTCCAGCTCGTCGCCATCGGTTTCCTGCTCGCGGGCGAGGCCGGCGACCAGGTCGTGCCTGTCGTGACCCAGATCGGCCTGTTGCTGCTGTGGGCCTCGGCGATCCTCACCATGTACACCGGCTACGATTATTTCCGCTCCGGCATCCATCACCTCATCAAGGAGGATGAGGTATGAAGGTGAAGTATTTTGCCTGGGTGCGCGAACGCGTCGGCAAGGCCGAGGAGACCATCGAGCCGCCAGCGACCGTGCGCACCGTGGAAGAGCTCATCGCCTGGCTGTCCGGCCGGAGCGAGGCCTATGCCTATGCGTTCGAAAAGCCGAAGGTCATCCGCGCCGCGATCGACCACGCCCACGTCAAGTCGGACGCCGCGATCGCGGGCGCCCGCGAGATCGCGTTCTTCCCGCCGATGACCGGCGGCTAGGCCCATGACTTCCCCTGCGACCACCGGCCCCGTCACCATCCGTATCCAGGAAGACGATTTCGACATTGCGCGCGAGATCGCGCTCCTGACCAGGAGCCGGACCGACATCGGTGCGGTCGTCAGCTTCTCCGGCATCTGCCGCGGCGACGAGGACAGCGCGAAGATCGCCGCGTTGACGCTCGAACATTACCCCGGCATGGCCGAGGAAGAGATCAAGCGTCATGTCGAGGAGGCGACCACGCGCTGGCCGCTCAACGGCGTCACGGTCATCCACCGCGTCGGCCGGTTCATGCCCGGCCAGAACATCGTGCTGGTGCTGACCGCATCGCAGCATCGTCAGGCGGCGTTCCAGGCAGCCGAGTTCCTGATGGACTATCTCAAGACCAGCGCGCCGTTCTGGAAGAAGGAAGAGAGCGCCACCGGCACCGGCTGGGTCGAAGCCCACGCCCGTGACGACGAGGCCGCCGCGCGCTGGACGAAATCCTGATGGCAAGAGCTTCCAAAAAGACCGCGCGCGGCCGCGCCGCGCCCAAACTTGCGAAGGTCGGCCGCGGCGAGCTTGTCACGCTCATCGACTTCGTCCGCTATGCCGTGAGCCGCTTCAATGAGGCCAAGCTCGCCTTCGCGCACGGAACGACCGATCCGGTGGCGGAAGCGGCCTTCCTGGTCTGCGAGGCCCTGCATCTGCATCCGGACCAGTTCGAGGCCTTTGCCCACGCGCGCGTCACGGCTGCGGAAGGCAAGACCATCCTCGATCTCATCCATAAGCGCGTGACCACGCGCAAACCGGCCGCCTATCTCGTCAACAAGATCTACCTGCGCGGCCTGCCCTTCTATGTCGACGAGCGCGTTATCGTCCCGCGCTCCTTCATCGGCGAGCTCCTGGATTCGCATTTCGGCGGCGACGGCGAGGCCGGTTCGCTGATCGACGACCCCACGGCCGTCGAGCGCGTGCTCGACCTCTGCACGGGATCGGCATGCCTTGCCATCCTCGCCGCGTATCACTTCCCGAATGCAACGGTCGATGCCGTCGACATCTCCAGGGGCGCGCTCGAAGTCGCCGCGCGCAATGTCGGGGAGCACGGGCTCGATGAGCGGGTCACGCTCCATCGCGGCGACCTGTTCGCCCCGCTCGGCGACAACAGATACGACCTCATCATCACCAATCCGCCTTACGTCGATGCGGAAGGCATGGCGGCATTGCCGCCGGAATGCCAGGCCGAGCCGAAGCTCGCCTTCGACGGCGGCGCCGACGGTCTCGACGTGGTGCGCCGGATCCTGCGCGACGCCCCCGATCACCTGACGCCGGATGGCGGGTTGATCTGCGAAATCGGCCGCGGCCGCGAATTGGTCGACGAGGCCTTTCCGGAGCTGCCGCTGCTCTGGCTCGACACCGAAGACTCCGAAGGCGAGGTGTTCTGGATCGCGGCCGCCGATCTCGGCTGATCGGTCACCGCGGCGACGCCCCGCGCGGAACAAGTCAAATCCCGTCACGTTCATCCCCGACGAATGTCTCGCTCTCGGAGGATGTCCGCATGCTCGCGCCATCGGGCGAATTGCTGCGCGCCGGCATGGCGCTGAAACTCAACCATCTCAAGCGCGCCACCCGGTCTTACTTGCGTGACCGCACCAGCCAGGCCACGGGACGGGCGACGTCCTATGCGGTCGCGGCCGGCCTGTTCGCCGTGGCCGGGCTGTTCCTGATCGCGGCCTTCTTTGTCGGTCTGGTTGCCTTGTACCGCTGGATCGCAATCACCTACGGACAATTCTGGGGCTTTGGTGCCGTCGGCGCGGTCCTGCTGGTCCTGGCTGCGTGCTGCGCCGGCGCGGCTCTGGCTCAGATGAAGCGTCGGGACAAGCCGATCGTGCCGTTGGCCAGCCGCCTGCGCGTTGCGATCGCCACCCCGCGGATTCCGCGTGGAACGGTCAAGCAGGCAGTGAAAGAGGTCGCGACGACGATTCCCCTGGCACCGCTCGCGCCCGGCGAACGCCGCCATGGCGGCAAAACCCGGCCCGTGCGCGCCAACCGTCCCGTGCAACTGGGTCTGATGCTCGCAGCCGTCGGGCTGCTGGGCTTCACGGCCGCGCGTCGAAGACGGCACGGGCACAGGTTGGACGCGTGAGATGGCGGCGCGGCGCTCAGGGCAGCTCGACTCCTGGCTGCTGGTCGCCGCCACCGTCGTCTTCGTGCTGACCGCCGAACGCTACTTCCAGAACCCCGGCGTGATCCGGCCGGGGCCTCCGCAAGACCACCGCAACAACGAAGCAAGCTCTCCGGAAACGAGCGTAACCCGTGCCGCGACGCAGCCCGGCCGCGGGCGCCGTTCCAGAAGCCCCTTCGCGATCCCCTGGGCCGGCTGGAAGGATATCTTCTGGCGCACCTATCAGCGCATCGACGACGATCGCTTGCTCGCGACCGCCGGCGGCGTCGTGTTCTTCGGGCTGCTCTCGATCTTTCCGGCCGTCACCGCGCTCGTCTCGTCCTATGGGCTGTTCGCCGACCCCGCCACGATCAGCGCCAATCTCCAGACCCTCGCGACGATGCTGCCCGAGGGCTCATTCCAGATCGTCGAGGACCAGGTCGGGCGCGTGGTGTCGAAGGGCAATACGACGCTTGGCGCCACCTTCCTGCTCGGCCTCCTGCTTGCGATCTGGAGCGCCAATGCCGGCGTCAAATCGATCTTCGACGCCCTCAACGTCGCCTATGAGGAGCGCGAGAAGCGCAGCTTCATCCGGCTGAACTCGGTGTCGCTGGCCTTCACGGTCGGCGGCATCGCCGCACTGCTGCTGATGGTGGGTRCCGTCGTCGCCTTCCCGCTGGCGCTCAATCACCTCGGCATGGCGCCCGAAAGCAAGTTGATCGTGGCGCTGGCACGATGGCCGCTCCTGTTCCTCATCCTGCTCGTGGCGCTTGCCATCCTCTACCGCTTCGCACCCAGCCGCGACGCGCCGCGCTGGCAATGGCTGAGCCTCGGCGCGGTGACGGCCGCCCTGCTCTGGATTGCCGGCTCAGCCTTGTTGTCCTGGTATCTGTCCGAGTTCGCCAATTACAACGCCACCTACGGCTCGCTCGGCGCGGCGATCGGCCTGATGATGTGGATGTGGATGTCCGCGATCGTCGTCATGTTCGGCGCCGAGCTGAACTCGGAGATCGAACGGCAGACCCTGCGCGACACGACCACCGGGGAGCCCAAGCCGCTCGGCAGCCGCGAGGCGGTCTCGGCCGACACGGTCGGCGCCGCCGCCCCGGCCTGATGTTGAGGTCAGGCCGAACGCCGGCCTGACCTCAAGCCGCATCAGCGCTTGGTGATGACGGCTTCCAGATATTCGCTGTGCACGACGACCGTGCCGTCGTCGGCACGGTTGAACTCGCCGAGCAGCGTGATGAGGTCGCGCCGCAGCGCAGCCTGACCGGACTCGTCGAGTACGGCGAAGGCTTTGAGCATCGGCCCGTAATACGACTTGAAGATTTCGAGCCAGTGCTCCGGCGAGCGATAGCGGAACACGAACATGCGCGGCTCGGCGGTGATCTCCGACGCCTGGTCTCCAAACATCTCCTTGAGGCGGGCCGGTGTGCCCCACAATGCCGGCGACTTCACGCCGGCCGGCGGCGCCACATGCCCGCCGATGGTCTTGAAGAGCTGACCGATGAAGCCTTGCGGCGTCCAGTTGGCGAGGCCGATCTTGCCGCCCGATTTGCAGACCCGTGCGAGTTCGGCAGCAGCCTTGTCCTGGTCCGGCGTGAACATCACACCAAAGGTCGAGACGACGACGTCGTAGCTGCCATCGGCAAACGGCAGCGCTTCGGCGTCCGCCTCGCGGAATTCGACCATCAGATGATCGGCTGCCGCGCGCTCGCGGCCGCGCTTGAGCAGCGCCGGAACGTAGTCGGTCGATGTGACGTCACACCAGCGCCGGGCCGCCGCCAGCGTCGCATTGCCGTTGCCCGCAGCGACGTCCAGCACTTTGCTGCCGGCGCGAAGATCCAGCGCCTCGCAAAGCTGTTCGCCGACGATCTGCAAGGTGGTGCCGACGACGGCATAGTCGCCGGACGACCAGGCGCCGTGCTGGCGCTGCTTGACGGCAGCGAGATCGGGTTGGGCTGGCGCCGGCTTGAGCGCTGCGGATGTCGACATGGCAAATCTCCTGCGGTTGAACACGCCGGGACGATAGAGCGCATGCAGCTCGCTGGCCTTGAGAGCGGCCTTATTTTACGCTGAGAGTACCTTGATTTCCGGACGGGAGCCGAGGGCAGATTGACAATTCATTTCGAGGATTTCGTGCTCGATCCCGAACGCCGCGAATTGCGGCGGATGGAGACGCTCGTCGCGCTCGAGCCCCAGGTCTTCGATCTTCTGCTCTATCTCGTCCGCAACCGCGAGCGCGTGGTGACGCGGGACAATCTGCTCGATGCGGTCTGGAACGGCCGCGTCGTCTCGGAATCGACCCTTACCAGCCGGATCAACGCAGCGCGGCGCGCGGTCAACGACAATGGCGAGGAGCAGCGGCTGATCCGCACCATCGCGCGCAAGGGTGTGCGCTTCGTCGGCGATGTCACGGAACTTTCCTCGGCCGCAACGCCCGCGGCGCCGGCCCAACCGTCCAACGCGCCACCAACGGCATTGCCGCTGCCAGATCGTCCGGCCATCGCGGTCCTGCCCTTCACCAACATGAGCGGCGAGGTCGAGCAGGACTATTTCTCCGACGGCATCAGCGAGGACATCATCACCGCGCTGTCGAAGCTGCGCTGGTTCTTCGTGATCGCGCGCAACTCGTCCTTCATCTACAAGGGCCGCCCGGTTCATCTGCGGCAGGTCGCAGAAGACCTCGGCGTGCGCTATGTCGTGGAAGGCAGCGTCCGCAAGGATGGCGACCGCGTCCGGATCACCGCTCAGCTCAACGACGTCGCCACTGGCAGTCATCTCTGGGCTGAGCGCTATGACCGCGAGCTCGCCGACGTCTTCGCCGTGCAGGACGAGATCACCGAAGCCATCGTCGCCGCGATCGAGCCACAGCTCTACGCCGCGGAGAGCTTTCGCGCCCAGCGCAAGCCGCCCGACAGCCTGGACGCCTGGGATCTCGTGATGCGCGCCCTTTCCCACTACTGGCGCGTGACGCGGCAGGATCATGTCGTGGCGCAGGCGCTGCTCGAGAAGGCCATCGCGCTCGACCCGAACTACGGCAAGGCGCTCGGCCTGCTCGGCACCAGCTACATGTTCACGGCGCATATGGGCTGGATGGAGATGGCCACGGCAATACCCCTCGCCGAGCGCGCGGCGAGGGCCGCGATCCGCGCCGACGATGAGGATGCCTGGGCCCACAATGCGCTCGGCCATGTCCATCTGTTCGCGCGGCGGTTCGAGGACTCGCTCGCCGAGTTCGAGACCGCGCTCCGGCTCAATCCGAATTTTGCGCTGGCGCAGGGCTATTATGGTTTGGCGCTGGGCTATTGCGGCCGCTGGCAGGATGCCGACGAGGCCGCGCGCCGGGCGATCCGCCTCAGCCCGCGCGATCCCTACGCGCCGGTCTATTTCGGCATCGCCGCCTTCGCCCGCTTCCTCGGCAGCGACTACGCCGAAGCGATCCGGCTCGCACAGGAGTCCCTGCGCCAGCGTAGCGACTTCGTCGGCGGGCACCGGGTGCTGGTTGCCGCTGCCGGCATGGCCGGACAAACCGAGACCGCCCGGGTTGCCCTGAAGGAACTCCACCGAACCCAGCCGAACGTTTCGCTGACCTGGATCGCCGAATTCATGCCGATCAAACTCGCCTCCGACCGCGAGCACTACCTCGAAGGCTTTCGCCGGGCTGGCCTGACTTGAAGGGCAAACGGACCACTATCCCCTCGAATCAACAATGATGTTAGGGTCATGCGGCTTGGGGGAGCATGAGGCGTGACGGGTTCGCACAGTAACCCGTGTTTTCCCGGGTGAGGCAGTCAGCTCTTGAGGCGTAACGCGCGGCATGATTCGCATTTCGACGATCTTCATCGCCATCTGCATGGTTCTGGTCGCGGCCTCGCTCGGGCTTGTGCTCTACGCGGTCGCCGGCATCAGCGGAACCGAATCCGCGATCGTGGCGCTGACCGCGCTGACCTTCCTGATCCTCTACAACGCGGTGTCGATGCGGCTGCGCGACCGCAGCGACGTCGGCGGCCAGATCGCCGACCTCTCGCGCGGCACCGCCGACCTCGCCCGCCAGGTGGCCGAATTCGGCCGCCGGTTAGCTGCGATGGAAGGGCGCATCGCCTCGTCCAATTCGACCAATTCCGACCGCATCCAGTCGGTGGTCGGCGAGATCAACGAGCTCGGCGGGCTGGTCAGGCAGCTTGCTTCCACCGTGTCCACCCATGAGGACCTGCTGGCTGGCGCCGCGCCTGCAGCTGCGGCGGCTCCGGCCGCGAGGCCGGACCTGGAAGCGCCGATCGACCTGATCGCGCCGCTCGGGGAGCGGCCGGTGGCGCCGCCACTGCTTCCCGCGGCTCCCCCGCCTCCCCCAGCGCGGCCGGCACCGGCAGTTCAGGCCCAAACCGCCCATCCGGTTCAGACCGCCAACGGACGCAACCAGACCCAATTGCTGGCGACGCTCCGCAACGCGATCGACGAGAACCGCATCGACATCTTCCTCCAGCCGATGGTGACGCTGCCGCAGCGCAAGGTGCGGTTCTACGAGGCGGTGACACGCGTCCGCGACGAGCGCGACCAGTTGATCGCCGCCGAGGAGTTCATCAGCATCGCGGAGGCCTCGGGCCTGATCGGGCGCATCGACAACATGGTGATGCTGCGCTGTGTGCAGGTGCTGCGCCGCCTGATGGTCCGCAACAAGGACGTCGGCGTGTTCTGCAACGTCGCGGCCTCCACGCTCGGCAATTCGACCACCTTCGCGCAATGCCTCGACTTCCTCGAAGCCAACCGGGCGCTGGCGCCGTCGCTGGTGCTGGAGTTCAAGCAGTCGACCTTCCGCAATCTCGGCCCGGCCGAGTCCGAGAACCTCGCCGCGCTCGCCCAGCGCGGCTTCCGCTTCTCGATCGACCATGTCACGGATCTGCGCATCGAGCCGCGCGAACTCGCCGACCGCGGCGTGCGCTTCATCAAGGTTCCGGCCACGCTGTTGCTCGACCCGAGGCAGGCCTCGACCTCCGACATCCACCCGTCCGACCTCTCCGACCTGCTCGGCCGTTTCGGCATCGACCTGATCGCCGAGCGGATCGAAGGCGAGCGCGCCGTGGTCGATTTGCTCGACTATGACGTTCGGTTCGGCCAGGGGTTCCTGTTCGCGCCGCCCCGGCCATTGCGGCCGGAGGGGGCATCTGCTACCGGCGGGGCCTCGCCGAACCAGGCGCAGGATATTCAGGGATCCAATGGCTCCGCTCCACTCAGCCAAGGCGCGACGTCAGCCGCACCTCCGGCACAACGCATCACCGGCAACGCGGCGCTCRCGCGCCGGATCTGATCGGTCGCGCGCATCATGACTACGCTGCATTTCGCCGAAAGCCTGCGCGAGCTCGTGGGCGATGTGGACGTCGTGCTCAGCGACATCTGGGGCGTGGTCCACAATGGCCTCGAATCTTTCCCCGAAGCCTGCGAGGCGCTGCACACCTATCGCAGCCGCGGCGGCACGGTGATCCTGATCACCAATGCCCCACGCCCCGCCGACTCCGTGCAGCGGCAATTGCGCAAGCTCGGCGTCGCTGACGAGACCTATGACGCGATCGTCTCGTCGGGCGACCTGACCCGGCTCTATGTTGCCGAACATCCCGGCCGCAAGATGTTCTGGCTGGGCCCCGAGCGCGACAACTCGATCTATCGTGGCCTCGATGCGGTGACCGCGCCGCTGGAACAGGCCGACTACATCGTCTGCACCGGCCTCTATGACGACGAGACCGAGACGGCGGAAGACTATCGCGGCATGATGCTGAAGGCGCGCGAGCGCAAGCTGACGCTGGTCTGCGCCAACCCGGACATCGTGGTGGAACGCGGCGACCGGCTGATCTATTGCGCCGGCGCGATCGCCGAGCTCTATCGCGAGCTCGGCGGCGAGGTGATCTTCTACGGCAAGCCGCACCGGCCGATCTACGAGCGCGCGATGGCGCTCGCCGGCGAACGCCAGGGCCATCAGATCGACCGCAGACGCGTGCTGGCGATCGGCGATTCCGTCCRCACCGACCTCACCGGCGCGCGCGAATTCGGCATCGACTGCCTGTTCGTCACCCGCGGCATCCATGCCGAGGAGTTCGAAGGTCTCGACCAGCTCGACCCGGCGTCCGTGATGGAATTGTTCGGCCACCCGCCGAAGGCGCTGATGCGCGAATTGAAGTGGTAGTGATCTGATCGTCATTCCGGGGCGATGCGGAGCATCGAACCCGGAATCTCGAGATTCTCAGGTGCGCAATTGCGCACCATAGTTCGCCCTTCGGGCGCCCCGGAATGACACTCCCAACGCAGAAAGCCCGGGACAAAAGCCCGGGCCTTCGAATTCAGCTGAAAGCTTTAGCGCGCGCCTTACGCGCTCGCCATGTCCGGGAAGACCGCCTCGATCTTGGTCTTCAGCGTCGCCGCGTTGAACGGCTTGACGATGTAGTTGTTCACGCCGGCCTTCTTGGCCGCGATCACGTTCTCGGTCTTCGATTCCGCCGTGATCATGATGAAAGGCGTGGTGGCGAGGTTCGGATCCGCGCGCACTTCGCGCAGGAGGTCGTAGCCCGTCATCGGCTCCATGTTCCAGTCGGAGATCACGAGGCCGTACTTCTTGCCGCGCATCTTGTTCAGCGCCGCCGAACCGTCGCTGGCATCGTCGATGTTCTCGAAGCCAAGCTGCTTCAGCAGATTCCTGATGATACGGATCATGGTGCTGTAGTCATCCACCACCAGAACCGGCATCGACAAATCAACCGCCATCTCGACTCCCCCAACGCAAACCCAGGAATATTACGATTGAAGCTGCCAGGCCGGAGGCCCGTGCAGTTCCACTGCTTCAAGGACTAGCATCAAGGCGTTAAACAGCCCGTTAACTGGGGCGGCCCCCGAAGAATTGAAATCGTGTTCAATGCCGCCGCCTCCCCCGCTTGACTTCGCCGGGCGGGTCAAGCCACGGTCCCGGCCGGTCCCGCCCGGCTCGAGAATTCCCCTGATGGCCCCGCATTTTACCGTTATCCGCGACACCACGCCGGATTCCGCTATTCCCCGGGGTGCCGTGGTCGCCATGGGCAATTTCGACGGGGTTCATCTCGGCCATCGCGCAGTGATCGCAGCGGCCCTGGAGATGGGCCGGGCGCATGGCCGCCCTGCGCTGGCGTTGACCTTCGAGCCGCACCCACGGCGATTTTTCAGCCCCAACACCCCGCAATTCCGCCTGACGGACGAGCGGGCCAAGCTGCGGCTTCTGGCCGGGACCGGGCTCTCCGGCGCCGTGGTCATGACCTTCGACAAGGCAAGAGCCGGCACCAGCGCGCAAGATTTCATTCACCATGACCTGATCGGGCGTCTCGGCGTCAGCGCAATCGCGGTCGGCTATGACTTCCATTTCGGCAAGGGACGGGTCGGCTCGCCGAGCCTGCTGGTCAACGAGGCGCCCCGGCTCGGCATCGAGGTCGACGTGCAGCCGCATGTCGATTTCGACGAACGGCCGGTCTCCTCCAGCGCCATCCGTATTGCGCTCGCCGAAGGCCAGCTTGACGAAGCCACCACCATGCTCGGCGCCCCCTGGTTCATCACCGGCGAGGTGATCCACGGCGAGAAGCGCGGCCGCGACCTCGGCTACCCCACCGCCAACATCCGCCTCGACGCCAATTGCGGCCTCAAGCACGGCATCTATGCGGTGCGGGTCGGCCGCGGCGCCGAGCGCCTGGACGGGGTGGCCAGCTTCGGCCGCCGCCCGACCTTCGACAATGGCGCCCCTCTCCTGGAAATCTTCCTGTTCGACTTCAAGGGCGACCTCTACGGGCAGGTACTCGACTGCGCCTTCGTCGGCTTCATCCGCGAGGAACTGAAATTCGACGGCATCGAGGCCCTGATCCGCCAGATGGACGACGATTCCGCCCGCGCCCGCGCCATGCTGGCCGCCGCCCCGGACGCATTTCCGCGGCTTGGCGTCGTCGATTGAGGCCGAAAACCGGCCAAGCCGGACCTTTGCGCTTCCCTTAGCCCCCTGCTATGGAGAGCCCATGTTTGCGCGGCGCATCATAGGGATTAGCGGCCCGGCTTCCGCCTGAGCCTTTGGCTCGGCGCAAGACCGGGATTTCGTCGTTTCACCCCGCGATTCCGCATCGCCATCCGTTTTCCCGCGCCCTTCCGAGCCAGTCAGCCTCATGTCCGAAAAGCCGCAAAAGTCCCAAAAGTCCGAAGTCAAAGACTATTCGAAAACCCTGTTCCTGCCGCAGACGGACTTCCCGATGCGCGCCGGCCTGCCGCAGCGCGAGCCGGAGATCCTCAAGCGCTGGTACGAGATCGGCCTCTACGAGAAGCTGCGCGCGGGCGCCAAGGGCCGCGACAAGTTCGTGCTGCATGACGGCCCGCCCTACGCCAACGGCAACATCCACATCGGCACTTCGCTGAACAAGATCCTCAAGGATCTCGTCACCAAGAGCCAGCAGATGCTCGGCTTCGATTCCAACTACGTGCCGGGCTGGGACTGCCACGGCCTGCCGATCGAGTGGAAGGTCGAGGAGGAGCACTATCGCAAGAAGGGCAAGCAGAAGCCCGACTTCCGCGACAGTGCGGCGATGATCGATTTCCGGAAAGAGTGCCGCGCCTATGCCACCCATTGGCTCGGCGTGCAGCGCGAGGAGTTCAAGCGTCTCGGCGTGATCGGCGACTGGGACCACCCCTACGCCACCATGAGCTTCCCGGCGGAAGCCCAGATCGCGCGCGAACTGATGAAGTTCGCCGCCAACGGCACGCTCTACCGCGGCTCCAAGCCGGTGATGTGGAGCGTGGTCGAGAAGACCGCGCTGGCCGAAGCCGAGGTCGAGTACGAGGACTACACCTCCGACATGGTCTGGGTGAAATTCCCGGTGACCTCGCCCGCGCACGGCGCGCTCGCCTCCGCAAGCGTCGTGATCTGGACGACCACGCCCTGGACCCTGCCGGGCAACCGCGCCATCTCGTTCTCGCCGAAGATCGCCTATGGCCTCTACAAGGTGACGGACGCACCGGCGGACAACTGGGCCAGGAACGGCGACCTCCTGATCCTTGCCGACGCGCTCGCCGACGAGGTGTTCAAGCAGGCGCGTGTCACCGCCTTCGAAAAGCTGCGCGACGTCCCCGCCGACACCATGGACGCAATCGAATGCGCCCATCCCCTGAAGGGTCTTGCCGGCGGCTATGAATTCGTCGTGCCACTCCTGCCCGGCGACCACGTCACCGACGACACCGGCACCGGCTTCGTCCACACCGCCCCCGGCCATGGCCGCGAGGACTTCGACGCCTGGATGGCACATGGGCGCGATCTCGATGCGCGCGGCATCAACACGGCGATCCCCTACAC
>NZ_JBFUES010000031.1:0-17467 GCF_056403875.1 Bradyrhizobium sp. P2_E8 | reverse complement strand
GCGACGTACGCCGTGCGATGGAAGCATCGAGCGCCGACGACAATGTCCGCGTCATCGTGCTCACCGGCGCGGGTCGCGCCTTCTGCGCCGGCGCCGACATGGATGCGTTGAAAGGGCTCGACCCCGACGACGTCAGGCGCGCATCGAACCTGCCGCCCTTCGACATGAATCGCCGTCCGGACTGGCAGACGCGTTACGGCTTCTATCCGTCGATCGGAAAGCCCGTCATCGCCATGCTCAACGGCGCGACCGCGGGCATCGGCCTCGTGCACGCGCTCTATTGCGACCTGCGCTTCGCCGCCGACAATACCGTGTTCACGACCGCCTTCGCGCGGCGCGGCCTGATTGCCGAGCACGGCATCAGCTGGATGCTGCCGCGCATCGTCGGCCATGCCAACGCGATGGATCTGTTGCTCTCGGCGCGCCGTGTTTCGAGCGACGAGGCGCTGCGGATCGGGCTGGTCAACCGTCTCTGCTCGCCGGAGAAGCTCCGCGAGGAAACCTACGCCTATGCGCGCGACCTCGCCGATTTCGTCTCGCCGAGCGCGATGGCCGTGATCAAGCGCCAGCTCTACGAGGTGCCGTTCCAGACGCTGGCCGAGGCCACGATCGACGCCAACCGGGAGATGATGGTGGCGCTGGGCGGCAGCGATTTCCGGGAGGGCGTCGCGAGCTTCATGGAGAAGCGACCGCCGCGGTTTACGGGGAGGTAGGGGKGAGATTCTAACAGTCCGTCTTCGCCCTTTGGGCTTCGCCGGACACCACGCTTCACCCTTTGGGCTCCTCGTGGCCGCGCCAAGCGTAGCCCGAGCGGTCTTGGCCAAGTTTGTTGACTTGCTGAAATGGTCCGTCTTCGCCCTTTGGGCTTCGCCGGACACCACGCTTCACCCTTCGGGCTCCTCGTGGCTGCGCCACGCGTAGCCCGAAGGGCGAAGCGTGGTGGAGCCAGGCGGGATCGAACCGCCGACCTCGTCATTGCGAACGACGCGCTCTCCCAGCTGAGCTATGGCCCCGTTTGCTGGCCGCTCTGGTAAACGCGGCCGACAACCGGGCGCCATTTAAGTCCCTGCCAAGGTCAAGTCAAGGACGGGCGTAACGCGGTTTTAGCCATTCCGGCGCCCGAACTTCCCTTGTTTGGGCCGGGGGGAACCGATATCTAGCAAAAGGCGTCAATCCCGACCGCAGCCAGTGTTTTCAAAAGCCAGAGTCTTCAAAAGCCATGCGTGCCGTTCTCGACATCGTCATCATCGTGCTCGACCTCTACGTCTGGCTGCTGATCGCCTCCGCGATCCTGTCCTGGCTGATCGCTTTCAACGTGGTGAACACCCGCAACCAGTTCGTTTCGGCGGTGGCGGAGTTCCTCTACCGAATCACCGAGCCGCTGCTGGCACCGATTCGCAATTTCCTGCCCAGCCTCGGCGGGCTCGATATTTCGCCGATCATCCTGATCCTGCTCATCATGTTCATCGAGCGGGTGATCCTGTATTACATCTACCCGAACGTGATCTAGGCAGGCTGGAGCGCCTTGGTTGCCAACGACGCTTGCAAGGAACCCTGGCGTTACTCGGCCGCGGGCATCAGTATCGCGTTGCGGGTGACGCCGCGCGGCGGCCGCGACGACATTGACGGGATCGAGCGGCTGGCCGATGGCCGCAGCGTGCTCAAGGTGCGAGTGCGCGCGATCGCCGATGGCGGCGAGGCCAACAAGGCCGTCTTGGTCCTGCTGGCGAAATCGCTGGGCGTCCCCAAGGCCAGCGTAAAACTCCTGTCCGGAGCGACCTCGCGGCTGAAGCAGATCGCGGTCGACGGCGATCCGGCGCGGCTTGGCGAAGCCCTGCGCCGGCTTGCTTCGGCCAAATCGACAGACCAAGGGAACTGACATGACGGCCAAGATCATCGATGGAAAAGTCATTGCCGCGGACCTCCGGGCGCGCGTGGCCGACGAGGTCGCCCGCGTCAAGCGCGAGCACAACCTGGTGCCGGGCCTTGCGGTGGTCCTGGTCGGCAACGACCCGGCGAGCGAGGTCTATGTCCGCTCCAAGCAGACCCAGACCCAGGCCGCCGGCATGGCCTCGTTCGAGCACAAGCTGCCGGCCGACGTGTCGCAAGGCGATCTGCTGGCGCTGGTCGCAAAACTCAATCGCGATCCGGCCGTGCACGGCATTCTGGTGCAGCTGCCACTGCCGAAGGGTCTGAACACCGAGGCCGTCATCAACGCCATCGATCCCGCCAAGGACGTCGATGGCCTGCATCCGAACAATGCCGGCCGGCTTGCCGGCGGCTTGGAGGCGCTGTCGCCCTGCACGCCGCTCGGCTGCATCATCCTGACCAAGAGCGTTCACGCCTCGCTCGAGGGCATGAACGCCATCGTCATCGGCCGTTCCAACCTGGTCGGCCGCCCGCTGGTGCAGTTGTTGCTGAACGAGAACGCCACCGTGACGATCGCGCATTCGCGCTCGCGCGATTTGCCCGGCCTCGTGAGGCGCGCCGATCTCGTCTACGCCGCGGTCGGCAGAGCCGAGATGGTGCGCGGCGACTGGCTGAAGCCCGGCGCGACCGTGATCGACGTCGGCATCAACCGGATCCCGAAGGACGACGGCAAGACGCGCCTCGTCGGTGACGTCGCCTATCAGGAAGCGCTCGCGGTGGCCGGCGCCATCACGCCGGTGCCGGGCGGCGTCGGCCAGATGACGGTCGCGTGCTTGCTGGTGAATACGCTGCGGGCCGCTTGCGCGATCGCGGGGCTGGCGAAGCCGGCGGTGTAGCTGTTCGTCATTCCGGGGCGATGCGCAGCATCGAACCCGGAATCTCGAGGTTCCGGGTCCGCCTCTTCGAGGCGCCCCGGAATGACGACTACGCCTTCTTCTTTTTCTCGCGGTCCATGCCTTCGAGGATCAGCTTGTGCGCGTCCTCCGGGCCGCCCCAGCGCAAGATCTTCACCCACTTGCCCTTCTCSAGATCCTTGTAGTGCTCGAAGAAGTGCTGGATCTGCTGCAGCGTGATGTCCGGCAGGTCGGAATAGGTCTTCACCTTGTCGTAGCGCTGCGTCAGCTTCGACGACGGCACGGCGAGAATCTTCTCGTCGCCGCCGGCTTCGTCTTCCATGAACAGCACGCCGACCGGGCGCACGCTCATGACGGCGCCGGGGATGATGGCGCGGGTGTTGACGATCAGGACGTCGCAGGGATCGCCGTCGTCCGACAGCGTGTGCGGAATGAAGCCGTAGTTACCGGGGTAACGCATCGGCGTGTAGAGGAAGCGGTCGACCACCAAGGTGCCGGCCTCCTTGTCCATCTCGTATTTGATCGGTTCACCGCCCACGGGGACTTCGATGATGACATTGACGTCCTGTGGGACGTTCTTCCCGATCGAGACCGCATCGATACGCATTCAAGGCTCCGTTGTTGCCGAGGTTAAATCGCGCCCGGCAGCGATTTGGGCGCTGTCATACGCGGGCTTGGCCCCCCAATCCATCGTGTTTTTGTGAAATAATGAATCCAGCGATCACCGGCACAAGCGGCAAACGGTATCGACGGATGGGAAACGCTGCCGGCTAGACTTTCAGCAGCTCAATTGGTCCAAGCGAAGGCAACCTTGTCGAGCGACTTCGGCCCGAATCGTTCCGAAGAACGCGCCACCATGCGGCCGCCCAGGGCCCGGTAGAACTCGGTCGCCGGATCGTTGTCCGAGAGCGCCCACACCACCATGCTCTTCAGCCCGCTCTGCATCAGGTCGCGGCGGGCGGCGGCGAACAGGCGACGGCCAAAGCCGAGGCCCTGGAATTCCGGCCGCAGATAGAGCTCGTAGATCTCGCCGTCGAAGTGCAGACTGCGGGCACGGTTACGGCCGTAATTGGCATAACCCGCGATCTTGTCGCCGAACACCAATACGCTGACGCGGCTGCCCTTGCGGATCGCGCTGTCCCACCACTGCGGACCGCGGCGGTTGATCAGCTTCTCCAGCTCGGCGCCGGGAATGATGCCCTGATAGGCCGAGCGCCAGGCTTCGTCATGGGTTGACGCCACCGCAGTTGCATCTGCGGCTTTGGCCGGCCGGACCTCGATCAGGGTTGTGCTCATGGACACGATCAAATCAAGTCGCCGCGTCGGCGGCAAGACCTAACGTTAATTATCGGTTAACCTGTGGACTTTCTGCATCAGTATTTAACGGTTGTTGTACCGAAAGAGGACAAGGCGCTGCCTTGAACGGCAACGAACTGCCATGTGTCGGTGCAAAACTCCGTCGCGGCAACCAATGAACGGCGATGGCGACGCAGAAAGTCCGCCCAGGATGATTCGTTCCCGTTAGTGTGGCCCTCGCTGTCCGTGTTCGCCTCCGGCAATTCATGCGGCTCTTCAACATCCTTGCGCTCCTTTCTCTGCTGGCCCTGCTGACCGCGCCGCCTCTGTGCGCTCAGGTCACGTTCGGTGCATCGGGCGAGGAAGGCGAGCCGTTTCGCCGGCAGGAATGGCGTGTGCCGTCGCCGGATAGCGACATTGCCGCGCATGCGCTGCTGTTTCGCCCGTTCGGAGCCGGCCCATTTCGACTTGCGGTCATCGCGCATGCCTCGACGCAGAATGTGTTGCGTCGCGCACAAATGCCGCAGCCGGAATACCGCGCGCTCGCAGCCTTCCTTGTCGCGCGCGGCTTTGCCGTGCTGGTGCCGGAACGGCTCGGCCATGGTGCAACCGGTGGTCGCTATGTCGAGGACCAGGGCGGCTGCGACGAAGCGGACTACGCGCGCTCGGGTCGTGCGACGGCCGGAGAAATTTCGCTGGCACTGGACCATTTGCGAAAGCAGGATTTCATCCGCCAGGATGGCGCGATCGTGGTCGGCCATTCCGCCGGTGGCTGGGGCGCGCTGGGCCTCGCCAATGCCGATCCGAAGACGATCTCCGCGATCACGGTGTTTGCGCCGGGACGCGGCGGCCATGCCAATGACGAACCGAACCGGATCTGTGCGCCACACACGCTTCTCGCGGCTGTCGCTGAATTCGGCAAGGCGGCGCGCATTCCCGTTACATGGCTCGTTGCGGGCAATGACAGCTATTTCCCGCCAGCATTTTCGAAGTCGCTGGCAGATGCATTTCGCGGCAGTGGCGGCAAGGTCGATTTCCGCGCACTGCCCGCGGTGGGCAGCGAGGGGCACTGGATGATCGAAACCGAAGCCGGCGTCAAAGCCGCCAGCAGCGAGCTCGAGCGCGCGCTGAAGCCGGCGTTGGCGAAGAAACCATGACGCTGTATTTCCTGGTCAAATACCTGCACGTGCTCGGCGCCATCGTCATCCTCGGCGCCGGCACCGGCATCGCCTTCTTCATGCTGATGGCGCATCGCACGAACGATGTGGACTTCATTGCGCGCACCGCTTCGGTGGTGGTGATTGCGGACGCGATCTTCACGCTGTCAGCGGTGATCTTGCAGCCGGTCAGCGGCGGCCTGCTGATGATGCTCTCGGCCACGTCGTTCACAGAGCGTTGGCTGCTCGTTTCGCTCGCGCTCTATGCCATCGCAGGCCTGTTCTGGATCCCCGTCGTCTTCATGCAGATCGAGATGCGCGATCTCGCGCGCAAGGCTTCCGAGCAGCGCACCGCCCTGCCGGAGCGTTACTTCGTCCTGTTCCGCCGCTGGTTCGCGTTCGGTTTCCCCGGCTTCGGCGCGACGATGTTGATCCTCTGGCTGATGGTCGCCAAGCCGTTTTGAGGGAATGATGAACCAGCGAACCATCCTGGTGCTCGGCGCCTCCGGCCTGATCGGCCGCTTCGTCACCGACGATCTGCGCGAGCGGGGCTTTCGCGTCGTCGGCGTGGCGCGCAGCCTGTCGCCCGCGCAGAGGATGAGCGCGCTGGACATTGAGCTGCCGATCCTCTCGCTCGATGCAGCCGCGCTGACGCGCCTGCTGCGCGAGCAGGCCGTGGATGTCGTCGTGAATTGTCTGGGCGTGCTCCAGGACGGCCCTGGAAGCGACACAGGCGCGGTGCATCGCGATTTCGTCGCGCGTCTGCTTCAGGCGATCGGCGGCAGCGGCTGCGCGATCCGCCTCGTGCATATCTCGATTCCGGGAATGGCCGAAGCCGACCGCACCGCTTTCGCCACGACCAAGCGCGAAGCCGAACGGTTGATCGCGGCCTCCGGAATTGACCACGCCATCCTGCGGCCCGGCTTTGTGGTCGCACCGTCAGCCTATGGCGGCAGCGCCATGCTGCGCGCGCTCGCGGCCTTTCCACTCGACTTGCCGCGCGCGGAGATGGCGATGCCGTTCCAGCCCGTCGCCGTCGAGGACATCGCTGCCACCATCGCCTGGCTCGCCGCGCGCGACAGCGACGATGCATCCGTGAAATCAGTGAGCTGGGACCTGATGCTATCAGAGCCGGTCACCATGGCTGGCGTCATCAAGCATTTTCGTCTCGCGTTCGGCACGGCTGGTTGGCCACGCGTCACGATGCCGTCTTTCATGCTCGATCTCGGCGCGAAAATCGGCGATTTCGCCAGTCATCTCGGCTGGATGCCGCCGATGCGCTCCACCGCCATCGCCGAGCTGCGCCGCGGCGTGCGAGGTGATCCCTCGGCGTGGATTGCCGCCACGGGCATCGTGCCGAAGACGCTGACCGAGACGATCGGGCGCCACCCCGCCACCGTCCAGGACAAATGGTTCGCGCGGCTGTTCCTGGTCAAGGCGCTGATCTTCGCGAGCCTGGTCGCGTTCTGGGTCGTCTCCGGCTTCATCGCGCTGTTCGTCTCCTACCGTGCCGCCGCCGGCATTCTGAGCGCGCACAATTTTCCGCCTGCGCTGGTCGATCCCATCACCATCGGCACCAGCCTGATGGACATGAGCATCGGCGTGCTGATCGCCTTCCGCCGCACCGCGGCGATCGGCCTGGGTGCAGGCATCGCCGCCTCGCTCGGCTATATGTTCGGCGCGGCGATCCTCACGCCGGATCTCTGGATCGAGCCGCTCGGCGCTTTGGTGAAAACGGGCCCCGCGATCGTGCTGATGTTCGTCGCGCTCCTGATGTTGGATAATCGGTAGCGTTTTCGAGCGAAGTGGATCCCGGTTCGCGTGAAGAAAACGCGTCAAAAAGAGAATCTGATGCCAAAATGGCCCGACGACGACGTGATCCTGTTCGACGGCGTCTGCATCTTCTGCTCGCGCTGGGTCCGCTTCGTGGCAAGGCGCGATACGTCGAGGCGGTTTCGTTTCACGCCGATCCAGTCGGACTATGGAACGCGGCTCGCACGAACGTTCGGCATCGATCCTGATGATCCCGACACCAACGCCGTGATCCACGGCGGCGAGGCGTTCATGAAGTCGGATGCAGCACTGACCGTGCTGTCGCAATTGCCGGGATGGGGTTGGGTGCGCATGCTATTCGCCGTGCCCAAGCCACTGCGGGATGCGGTGTACAGCCTCATCGCCCGCAACCGCTATCGCATCTTCGGGAAGTATGATTCCTGCTTCGTGCCTGATGCGGAGTTGCGGGCGCGGGTGATTGAGTAACGCGACGGCGGCCCCACGAATTCGGTGTCGTCCCGGCCGAGTGCGCAATTGCGCATTCGGCCGGGACGACGGCTGGAGTATGACGCCGCAGCGACGGCGTTTAGTCAACGCTTCCCAATCGCCCCCAGCACTTCCTTCGCCGCCCGCTCGCCGCTGTCCCTTGCCCCATGCGCCGTGGTGAAGAAGTTCGGCGACGTCGCCTCCCCGGCGAAGAACAGCCGGCCATCGACCGGCGCGGCCAGCACCGCACGGTCGCCGGCATGGCCGGGCAGCGCATGTGAATACGAGCCTCGGGCAAAGGGATCACGCGCCCAGCGCGACTCATACAGCGGCTTCAGCTTGCGGCGGATGTCGTTGCCGAGAAAGCCCGCGATCTCGTTGATGCTCTGCGCGGCAATCGCGCCCTCGCCGGCGTCCTCCAGCTCTCTTGCAAAACTGCCGCCGAAAAAGCCTTCGATGCAGGGCTGGCCGAACGGGCGGATGTGGTAGGTGCCCATCGCGGTGCGCATGGTGGCGCCGCGCAAATTGCCTTCCCTAGGGAAGGCGTCGGCATCGCTAAGCGCCAGTGTCACCTTGTCGTCGACGCCGAGCGGCAGGCCGGCCGCGGCATCGACCTTGGCCGGGAGCTGTGGCGAGAAGCGGATCGCCTCATCGGCGATCAGATTGGTCGGCACGGTGACGATCACCTTGCCGGCGGTCAGCGTGCCCTGCGACGTCGCGAGGCGGACGTGCTGGCCGGAATGATCGATCAGCGTGACCATGCAGTTCAGCGCTACCGGGCAGGGCGCGCCATAGGCCGCAACCAGCGTGCCGTAGCCGCGGCGGACGCGCCAGTTGAAGTTGGTGTCCTCATAGGCATCCCAGTCGAGCGTCGACATGTCCTTCAGCTCGCAGCCGTTGATGTAGGTCGAGATCGCGTCGATCATCGGGTTCCAGCGATTGCCGGGCTCGAGGCTCAGGCTCGCGGGCTCGTCCTTGCCCTTTTGCGCGGCCTGCCAGAGGCGCTCATAGAACGCGTCCATCGCGCGCATGAACTCGTCGCGCTGGCTTTGCGGAAACGCGTTACCGAAGGCGCGCTCGCGCCAGGGCGGCAGGTCCTTGTTGACCTCGAAATCGAGCTGCTTTGCGATTGCGACGAAGGAGTTTTGGTCCGCCGAATGCAGCCAGCCGCAGCCGACGTCGAACGTCACCTCGGGCGAGGCCTGCACGGTCCAGGCGCGGCCGCCGAGCCGGTCCCGGGCCTCCAGCACGATGGCGGAGAGGCCTGAGCCCGCCAGCGCGTGCGCCGCGCCAAGCCCGGCGGCACCGGCGCCGATGATCGCGACATCAACGGAGGAGGGAAGGGAGCTCATGGGCGGGCTCTAGCACGTCTGCAATACGCGCTAAAGGCACCACGCGCGCAGCTGTCATCACCCGCGAAAGCGGGTGATCCAGTATTCCAGAGACGGTCGTTGTAGAGCCGAGGAGCCGCGGCGTACTGGATGCCCCGCCTTCGCGGGGCATGACAGTCGTTGAGCGCGGCGGCCTTACGCCACCGCTTCCTTGGACTTCTCCGCGCGCTTGCGCTCGTTCGGGTCGAGGTGCTTCTTGCGCAGGCGGATCGACTTCGGGGTGACCTCGACGAGCTCGTCGTCCTCGATATAGGCGAGCGCCTTTTCCAGCGTCATGCGGATCGGCGGGGTCAGGCGCACGGCTTCGTCCTTCGACGTCGTGCGGATGTTGGTGAGCTGCTTGCCCTTGAGCACGTTGATCTCGAGATCGTTGTCGCGGGTGTGCTCGCCGACGATCATGCCCTTGTAGACCTTCCAGCCCGGCTCGATCATCATCGGGCCGCGATCCTCCAGCTTGAACATGGCGTAGGCCACGGCCTCGCCCTGGTCGTTGGAGATCAGCACGCCGTTGCGGCGGCCCTGGATCTCGCCCTTGTACGGCGCGTAGCCGTGGAACAGGCGGTTCATGATCGCGGTACCGCGGGTGTCGGTGAGCAGTTCGCCCTGGTAGCCGATCAGGCCGCGGGTCGGCGCGTAGAACACCAGGCGCAGGCGGTTGCCGCCGGACGGCTTCATCTCGACCAGCTCGGACTTGCGCTCGCTCATCTTCTGCACGACGACGCCGGAATGCTCCTCGTCGACGTCGATCACGACTTCCTCGATCGGCTCCATGGCGGCGCCGGTGGCTTCGTCCTTCTGGTACACGACGCGCGGGCGCGACACCGAGAGCTCGAAGCCCTCGCGGCGCATGGTCTCGATCAGGATCGCGAGCTGCAATTCGCCGCGGCCCGAGACTTCCATCGCGTCCTTGTCGGCGGCTTCGACGACGCGCAGCGCGACGTTGCCTTCGGCTTCGCGCAGCAGACGGTCGCGGATCATGCGGCTCGTCACCTTGTCGCCTTCAGTGCCGGCGAGCGGGGAGTTGTTGACGATGAACGACATCGACACGGTCGGCGGGTCGATCGGCTGTGCCGGCAGCGGCACCTCGACGCTCGGATCGCAGAAGGTGTCGGCGACCGTACCCTTGGTCAGGCCCGCGATGGCGACGATGTCACCGGCTTCGGCTTCCTCGAGCGGCGTGCGCTCGAGACCGCGGAACGCGAGAATCTTGGTGATACGCCCGGTCTCGACCAGCTTGCCGTCGGCATGCAGCACCTTGACCTGCTGGTTCGGCTTGAGCACGCCGGAGGAGATGCGGCCGGTGATGATGCGGCCGAGATAGGGGTTGGCCTCCAGGATGGTGCCGATCATCCGGAACGGACCTTCCTCGACCGTCGGCGGCGCGACGTGGCGCAGGATCAGGTCGAACAGCGGCTCCATGCCCTTGTCCTGCGGGCCCTCGGGGCTCTCGGCCATCCAGCCCTGCTTGGCCGACCCGTAGAGGATCGGGAAGTCGAGCTGCTCCTCGCTGGCGTCGAGCGCGGCGAACAGGTCGAACACCTCGTTGATGACTTCGGTCGGGCGCGCGTCGGGGCGGTCGACCTTGTTGATGACGACGATCGGCTTCAGGCCGACCTTCAGCGCCTTGGAGACCACGAACTTGGTCTGCGGCAGCGGACCTTCGGCGGCGTCCACCAGCACCAGCGCACCGTCCACCATGTTGAGGATGCGCTCGACCTCGCCGCCGAAATCGGCGTGGCCGGGGGTGTCGACGATGTTGACGCGGGTGTCCTTCCACTGCACCGAGGCCGCCTTGGCCAGAATGGTGATGCCGCGCTCACGCTCCAGGTCGTTGGAGTCCATGGCGCGATCGGTCACCTTCTGGTTCTCGCGGAACGTGCCGGACTGCTGGAGGAGTTTGTCGACCAGGGTCGTCTTGCCGTGGTCGACGTGGGCGATGATGGCGACGTTGCGGAGGTTCATGAGTGAGCTTCTTTACGTTCGAACAATGGGTTAAGCGCGATCTCGCCGGTCAGACCGGGACCTCTTCACGGACAACGCTGGAAACGTGGAAAACGGGGCCTGTTTCGCCCAAAAAGGAAGCCCGGTCAGCTCGACCGGGCACCCTACGCGTTTGCGGCGCAATATATGCAAAAACCGCCAAAAAACAATGTGTTCTTTGCTGGTTGGTTGACTGAATTTTGTCCGGGGATTCCCGGGGCTTAAGGCTAGGTTCCGGGATGGGTGGGGGCGTTCCGCCCCTTGATGGCCGCCCAGATCAGGGCGACGCCTCCGATGCCGACGACCAGTCCCAGGAAGACCAGTGGCGCGATGTCGGAGGCGATCCTGCCGTCCTCAAACACCGACATTCCGCCAAACAGGAGCGCGCAGAGGCCCGGCAGCAGCATGAGGACGCCGAAGCCTGCCATCAGGGCGGTCAGGCAGCCGCCACGCTGGTTCGGTGGCGGCAGCGAAAGCGGGGGCGGGGGTTCGGTGTTGCTCATGATGATGCGACGCTACTGCCGGGGCTTGGGTGGGGTCGCCGCGCGGATGAAGAGGAAGATCGCAATTCCGATCAGGACAAACCCAATCAGGACAAAGGGGGCGCCTTGGCCGCCGAATGCCAGGAAGCACAGGCCGGGGAAAAGCAGCACCACGCCGGCGACCACCATGAAAGCGGTCAGGCAACCGTCGCGCCGTGGCGGCGCTAGCGGAGGCGCGTCCGCTTGAAGCGGCGGCTTCGGAGTCGGAGGAGGCGTGCCAGTGTCGCTCACCGCCGGACCTCCTCGCTTTGGCGTGCCTCGCGATACGTCTGCCCGGCCAGCGCCGCGCGGATGCCGTCGATCTTTCCGTCGCGGTAGAACAGATTGTAGGTGTCGAACGGAATGATCGCGCCCTGCTCCGTCACGAAATGGATGCAGCTTCGCTTGACGTTGCCGACGCAGAAATTGAAGCGGTCGAGAAACTGCACGATGGTGACGCGGAACACGTTCTCGTAAGAAAGTCCTTCCGGCACCTCGAAGCTCGGCAGGCAGCACAGCAATTCGCAGACGCGTTCGGAGGTGTTGAGCGGGCCCGACGACAGCGAGAACAGGTCGACGAATTTTTCCCGCAGCACCGGATATTTCTCCGGGCTGATGGTGTTGGGCATCACCGCAACCAGCTGCTCCTGCGGAATCAGCGACGTCAGCGGCAGCACCTTCTCGCCGTTGCGCAGGCCGTAGCCGATCGAGATGCTCTCGGGGTTGCAGGGCAGCGGGATCATGTCCTTGTCGCCGAACACGCCGGTCTCGACGACGCGCTTGCGAATCTCCGACAGCATGATGCGGTCGGTGGTCTTGTCGAAATTCTCGTTGCGGCCGGCATCCTGCACCGGCTGGAGCGTGACGCCGCGAACGCATTTCCAGGTCAGCGCGTGACGCACGATGTCGCCGATCTCGGCATCATTGACACCGCGCTTGATGGTCGCCACCAGCGTGGTCGACACGCCGAAATGCTCGAGATTCTCCAGCGCCTGCTGGCGGATCTTGCGCAGGTCCGCGCCGCGCAGATTGACCAGTGCATCGCGCTGCAGCGAATCGAACTGGAGATAGACCTCGAGCCCGCGCTTGTTCTCGGCGAGCCGCGCCACGAAATCCTTTTCGCGGGCGATGCGCAGGCCGTTGGTGTTGATCATGACATGGCGGATCGGGCGGGCACGCACGGCGTCCAGGATCTCGAAGAAGTCCGGGTGCAATGTCGGCTCGCCGCCGGAAATCTGCACGAGGTCGGGTTCGCCCTCGCTGGCAACCAGCGCGTCGAGCATCTTCTCGACCGTCGCGAGAGGGGTGAATTTGGTTCGCGTTGGCGCGGATTCGGCGAAGCAGACCGGGCAGGTGAGATTGCAGTGCTCGGTGATCTCGATCAGCGCGAGGCAGGAATGCTGCTCGTGGTCCGGGCAGAGGCCGCAATCATAGGGGCAGCCGAATTCGGTGCGGTGCTGGAATTGCAGCGGGCGGTCGCCCGGCTTGATGAAATCCTTGCACAGACGCCAATAGGCCGCGTCGGTGGACACGAGCGTCGACTGGACGCCGTGCTCCCTGCAACGCTTTTCGTACCAGACCTCGTTGTCGAGGATCTGGATCTTGGTCGGCACCAGCTTCAGGCAGATTTCGCAAAGGGATTGGGTCTGGCCCCAGAAGATGTAGGGGCGCGACTTACGCAACGGCGCGTTCATGCACAGGTCTCGCTTTGGGCGCCGTCGCCAGCATGATTGCGGCGTAGAGCAGGATGGACAGCGACAGCAGGTGAAACAGCGTGAGGGGGCCGATCAGCGTGCCATAGGGCTTGAGGAATTCCCACAGGAAGCGCTGCGCTCCATAGTAGAGCAGAACCAGGTAGAAACCATTGGTGATCGCGAACGCGCTCCGGTTCAAGACCGCCAGCACGTAGAGCAGCGCTAACACGCCCATCGCGGCGCTCTCGTAGAACTGCACGGGATGGCGGAGAACGCCGTCGCCGAAATCATGGCCCCAGGGCAATGCCGTCGGCGTGCCGTAGGTGAAATCGTTGAGGCCCGCAAAATAGCAGCCGACCCGTCCGATCGCGATGCCGAGGGCCAGCGGCAGCGCAAACCGGGCGCCTGTGCGCAAGGCGATGCCGGCGGTCCATTTGTAGAGCTCGACCGCCACGATGCCGCCGGCAAGCGCGCCCTCGACCGAGCGCGCAACGCCGCCCTCGCCCGACAGCCACAGATTGGCGGACCCGAACAGATAGGCGCCAAGGCCGGCGCCGAACACCAGCGCGGCGATGTAGGGCAGCTCGAAGGATTGCGCCGGAAACCGCAGGCCCTGTCGCGACAGCCAGTAGACCGCCGCACCCGCCGCCAGCCACGCCGCAACATCGAAGACAGTGTGAAGGAATGCCCCGCTCATGCGGAGCGGGTATAGCACGGCGGACGTGCGGTGTCGCACGCCGGCATCCTCCCGCAGAGCGGCAGCTCAGGGGGAGCACGCCGGAGAGGTTAGCCGGTGCTGCTCGCCTCCTCCGTCGGGTAGACGCCGCGCAGCACTTCCTCGAAATGGGTTTTCACCGCCTCGTTGCAGAGGCAGGCGCGCTGGCGCAGGCCGTCGCGGTTGCGGACCAGGATCGAGCCGCGCCGCGTGTCGAGGATGCCTTCGGCCCTGAACGACTGGAGCACGCGGCTCGCATAGCTGCGTCCGACCCCGAGCAGCGTCGCGAGCTGCTCATGCGTCAGCGGCACGCTGCTCTCGTCGCCGGTGCGCTCCATCGCCGCCAGGATCCATTTCGCCGTGCGCTGCTCGATCGAGTGGATCGCGTTGCAGGCGGTCGACTGGAAGATCTGCGCCAGCATGCAGTCGGCATAGCGGGCGAAGATGTTGCGCAGCGAGGGCGAGCGCAGCTTGGCCGCCTCCAGCTTGCCGACGTGGATGCGTGCAAACGGCCCGCCGAATTTCACGCAGATGCGCGTGTAGGCCGGCAGAAATCCCTCGCTGACGATGCCGCCGACCGCGCCTTCGCGGCCGACCAGGATGGTCTCGACGTCGCGGCCGTCTTCGTTGGGAACGAGAAAGGTCGCGAGCGACGGCCCGCAGGGAAAGTGCACGACCTGGACATCGTCGCCGGGACTGTAGAGCAGCTCGTTGGCCGCGGCATCGTCAACGATGACGTGTGGCGCGAGCAGCGCATAGTCGGCCGGACTCAAGCGTCGCAGCAGATTGTTGGCCGGCCGGCTGCCGACCTCCGTCGCCTTCCCGATACGCGCGTCCATCGTAAATCCCCTGCTCTCCTTTCAACACTAGCCAGTCTCGATCACCGCCTGTGTGCACAAGTGGACAGACGTAAGAACTGTTCTGTGGTGGGTTTCGTTCCGGGAACCCTCCGGTGCGCTGGGCGCAGGCGTCGGGATGAGGCTGTCCTTGATCGGTAAGAACATGCAGCCCTCAATAGCCAGGATCATGATACCTGCTTCCCCGGACGGCTCGTCCGCCGTCCCCACCGATGTCCTGATCGTCGAGGACGATCCGATCATTGCGATCGATTTCGAGGATCGCCTGCTCGGATTTGGCGTGACGAGCGTGCGCACCGTGGGATCGGTGGCGCACGCGCTGGCCGCGATCGCGGCGCGCGCGCCCGACTTCGCACTGCTCGACGTCGAGCTCAGCCGCGAGAAAAGCTTTGCCGTCGCCGAGCGGCTGGCGGCTCTGGGAATTCCCTTCGTCTTCGTCACCGGCTATGGCGACGAGACGCGGATCGCTCCCGATTTCGTCAACCGGCCGCGTTTGCAAAAGCCGTGCTCGAGCGATGCGCTCGAGGCCGCGCTGCGGTCGCGCGGTTCATGACGCTCCGCTCTGGCTGAGGCGGCTTCAGGCGAGCTTCGGATCCAGCGTCGTCGACCACAGCGCGACGTCGGCGCGGTCGCGCAAGGTCACCGTCATCTGGCCGGAGGCGCCGTCGATCTTGACGTGACCGAAGAACTGCATGCCGGCTGACGGCGGCAGGTTCTGGCTGTCCTTGCCGGGCGCCTTGACGAAGCGCACCTCCGGCCCAAACGTGTTGTCGAGCTCGTTCGGACCGAAGGTGCCTGCGTGCAGCGGGCCCGAGACGAATTCCCAGAACGGCTCGAAATCCTGGAATTGCGCCTTGTTCGGGTCGTAGTAATGCGCGGCGGCGTAGTGCACGTCCGCGGTCAGCCATACCGTGTTGCTGATCGGCGCCATCTTGATGAAGCGCAGGATGTCGGCGATCTCGAACTCGCGGCCCCGCACCGGGCCGTCGCTCTGCGCAATGGCTTCAGAGCCGCCCTTCGGCGTGTCCGAGACGACGAGGCTGAGCGGCATGTCGGAGGCGATCACCTTCCATGTCGCACGCGAGTTGAGCAGGCCGCGCTTGAGCCAGGCGATCTGGTCCGGGCCGAGGAAGTAGCTGGCGGGGCCGTAGGCGGTTTCGAGATTGGCGCCGTTCGGGCCGCGATAGCTGCGCTCGTCGAGCACGAACACGTCGAGATGCGGGCCGTAGGAGATCTGGCGATAGACGCGGCCCGGCTCAACGATGCTCTCGCGCATCGGATACATCTCGTGAAAGGCGCGGCCGGCGCGGGCYGCGAGCAGCGAGATGTCGCGCACCTTGTAGGACGCCGGCAACTCCTTCGACAGTGACCAGTTGTTGGTCACTTCGTGGTCGTCCCACTGCACGAAGATCGGCACTTCGGCATTGAAGGCGCGGACGTTGTCGTCGGTGAGATTGTATTTGTGCGCGGCGCGGTACTCGTCCAGCGTCTCCGCGACCTTGGCCTTTTCGGGGATGGTGACGTTCTTCCAGGTCTTGCCGTCGGCGAGTTTGACTTCGGATTGAATAGGGCCGTCGGCGTAGATGGTGTCGCCGGAGTGCAGGAAAAAATCCGGGCGATGCTTGCGCATCGCGGAGAAGGTGAACATGCCGCCGTCATCAGGATTGATGCCCCAGCCTTGCCCTGCGACGTCGCCGCCCCAGACGAAGCTGACGTCGCGACGGTCGGCCGGAGCGGTGCGGAAGCGGCCGATGACGGCTTCGCCCTCGATCGCGCTGTGCGAGAGGTCGCGGAAGCGGACGCGGTAGAAGATGTCCTGTCCGCCCGGCAGGTTCTCGATCAGCATCTTCGCTGTGAAGTCGCTCTCCGGCAGCGCCGCGATCGGCGGCAGCGCACGCGCGTCCTTTAAGGACTCGGTCGTGGCCACCTCGACCAGCATCTGCGATGGCCGGTCAGTGCGTGCCCAGACCACGCCACCGTCGACCGTGACGTCGCCGGACTGAACGCCATGCGTAACCGCCGGCCGGTCGGCCGCGCGTGACAGGTGCGGCATCGCGATCGCGCCGAGCGCACCGGCCCCGGTGGTGAGAAAACGGCGGCGGGAGAATTTGATGTTCATGGCGGCTTCGCTGGTTGTCTCGTGCGCATCTCGCGTCGTCATTCCGGGCCGGTCCGACGGACCGGACCCGGAATCTCGAGATTCCGGATTCGCGCTACGCGCGCTCCGGAATGTCGGTAAAGTCTATATTGAGACAATGTGACGCAGCGATTACGTGGGCAAGCGTTTACGCGTTGCCGGCGGCCCTGAATTGCGCGCCTGCGCGCTGCAGGCTTTGCGGCATGGCGAACAGCACGGCCTTGCGGTCGGCGACGGCGGCGTGGAACTGGTCGAGCACGATGTTGATGGCGGTGAGCCCGCCCTCTTCGATCGCACCGTGATCGAAGCAGCGCAGCGTGTCGCGCAAGATTTCGTCAGCCTCGGTTTGCATCTGGTCGAGCTCTTCCGTCGTCTCGCTCTTGCGCGCCGCCGCGATCATGTCGAACAGGCGGTCGCGCAAATGGCTGTTGTTGTCGCGTTCGTCCTTCTTCAGGTAGCCCGCGAACCAGGCGCCGAGCGAGCCCATCGCCGAGAGCGCCATCAGGGTCCACCAGATGTAATCGCTGTATTTGTCGAGGAAGGTCTTTTCCTCGCCGTCGACGAAGGCGGCTGCGCCCGGATGCACGGGAATCACCGCATCCTTGTCGGTGTCGGGCGTCTCGATCTTCGCCGCCATCGGGAATTCCGCCACCAGTTGCTGGCGCACGGCGAAGAGC
>NZ_JBFUES010000030.1:0-17589 GCF_056403875.1 Bradyrhizobium sp. P2_E8 | reverse complement strand
GCACCCCGCCACCACATTTCGTTTGTCCGCGCCGCAGGACGGCGGTTGCGTCGCAACTACGTCTGGATTCTCGCCATCCAGGCGACCGCCTATTACGGCAAGATTGCCATCCATCCGACGCCTGCAGCGACCTTGACGGAACTTATCGATCGCGCCGCCGTCGGACCGATTCCCGGCTGGGTCGTTCTGATCGTGGGCTTTGCCTACAATTTCGGGTGGCTGGCGTTTGCACTCGGCACGATGTGGCTCGACCAACGCGAGCACGGGACCAAGGGCGACCAAGTGGCGATGGGCTGACGACAGCGAGCGGTTACCCGTTCCCGGGGGAGGCGAGGCGAGCGTAGCTGCCCCGCCGCCTAGGAGGGCTCTCCTCCTTGACTCCTCCCAAATTCGTTATACAACATAACTATTCTGATAAGGACGCAAATGACACAGGGAAACGCCGAGACCGCTGACGCGGGCGCCTCCGGGCTTTTGAGGATCGAGCGGGCGGACCGGGTTCTGACCGTGGGTCTGAACCGGCCGGCCAAGCGCAATGCGCTGAACGACGGCATCATCCTGGAAATCGGCGAGTGCTTTGCGTCCCTGCCCGAGGACATCGGCGCGGTCGTCATCCACGGCATCGGCGATCATTTCTCCTCCGGCCTCGACCTGTCCGAACTCCAGGATCATGATGCGACCGGCGGGCTGCTGCATTCGCAGATGTGGCACCGGGTATTCGACCGCATCCAGTACAGCCGCGTGCCGGTCATTGCGGCGCTGAAGGGCGCCGTGATCGGCGGCGGGCTGGAGCTCGCCTGCGCCGCCCATATCCGCGTCGCCGAGCCCTCGACCTATTTCGCGCTGCCGGAGGGGCAGCGCGGCATCTTCGTCGGCGGCGGCGGCTCGGTGCGGCTGCCGCGGCTGATCGGCGTTTCCAGGATGATGGACATGATGCTGACCGGCCGCGTCTATAGCGCGACCGAAGGCGCCTCCTACGGCTTTGCGCAATATGTGACGGAGGCCGGCAACGGGCTCGGCAAGGCGCTGGAGCTTGCAACCAAGGTCGCCTCCAACGCGCCGCTGACGAACTTCGCCGTGCTACAGGCGCTACCGATGATCGCGGAGGCCAATCCGCAGGCCGGCCTGTTGATGGAATCGCTGATGGCGACGGTGGCGCAGAGCGACAAAGAGGCAAAACGCAGGATCCGCGAATTCCTCGAACACAAGACCGCCAAGGTGAAGCCAAAGTCATGAGTGCACAGCCGTCCTCTTCCAGCACGGAGCGCGGCGCAAGCACTTTCCCGCTGCGACCCATTTCGTTCGGCGATCCCGTCGTCAACATCGAACGGCGCGAGGACGGAACGATCTACCTGCGGCCGAAGCAGCCGCTCGGCGACTACCCCGTCCGCATCACCGACCGCCTGCATCATTGGGCGGCGACGACGCCGGACCGCGTCTTCATGGCGGAGCGCGAAGGCGGCCGCGGCTGGCGCAAGATCACCTATGCCGAGCTGCTCACCGCGAGCCGGCACATCGCCTCCGGGCTGATCCAGCGCGGCCTGTCGGCGGAGCGGCCGGTGGTCATCCTCTCCGGCAATTCGATCGACCATGCGGTTTTGGCTTTCGGCGCGTTCTATGCCGGCGTTCCGTTCTGCCCGGTGTCGCCTGCCTATTCGCTGGTGTCGAAGGATTACGGCAAGCTGTCCTATCTGATGAAGCTCTTGACGCCCGGCCTCGTCTTCGCCGAGGACGCCGACAAGTTCGCGGATGCGCTCGCCGCCAATGTTTCGCTCGGCACCGAGATCGCCGCGTCCTGGGGCGCCGTGCCGGGCCGCGACGTCACCCTGCTCGCCGACCTCATGGCGACGCCGATCCGCGGCGATCTCGACCAGGTCCACGGCAAGATCGGCCCCGACACGATCGCGAAATTCCTGCTGACGTCGGGCTCTACCGGCAATCCCAAGGCCGTCATCAACACCCAGCGCATGATCTGCGCCAACCAGGTGATGCTGCGCGAGACGCTCGCCTTCCTCAAGGACGAGCCGCCCGTCATCATCGACTGGCTGCCCTGGAACCACACCTTCGGCGGCAACCACAATATCGGGCTGACGCTCTACAATGGCGGCTCGATGTATCTGGACGCCGGCAAGCCGATGCCGGGCGGCATCGAGGAGACGGTGCGCAATCTCCAGGAGATTTCGCCGACCGTCTATTTCAACGTGCCCAAGGGCTACGAGTCCCTGCTGCCATACCTGCGCGACGACCAGGGCCTGCGCGCAAAATTCTTCGACCGGCTGCATGCGATGTTCTTTTCGGGCGCGGCGCTGTCGCCGTTCGTCTGGAACAGCCTCGACGAGCTCGCGGTGAAGGAAAAAGGCTATCGCGTGCCGATGCTGACCGGCCTTGGCGCCACCGAGACCGCGCCGTTCTTCATGTCGGTCAATCCGCGCACCAGCCGCTCCGGCCATGTCGGGTTGCCGGTCTCAGGCAATGACGCCAAGCTGGTGCCGAACAACGGCAAGCTCGAGGTCCGCGCCAAGGGGCCGAACGTGATGCCCGGCTACTGGCGCCAGGCGGACATCACCGCAAAATCCTTCGACGAGGAAGGATTTTACATGATGGGCGATGCGCTCAAGCCCGCCGATCCCGATGATCTCAACGCCGGCTTCGATTTCGACGGCCGCGTCAGCGAGGATTTCAAGCTCGGCAGCGGCACCTGGGTCAGCGTCGGCCCCTTGCGCGCGCGCTTCGTCGCGGCCTGCGCACCGCTGGTGCGCGACGTCGTCATTGCCGGCATCAACCGCGACGAGGTCTCCGCGCTGGTCGTGCTCGACCTCGACGGCTGCCGGCTGATCAACCCGACGCTGCCGGCCGACGATCTCGTCGTCGCGACGCGCGACCGGCTGGTGCGCGAGGCCTTTCGCGAGCGCCTGACCCGTTTCCTCGGCTCGGCCACCGGCTCCTCGACTCGGATCACGCGCGCGATCCTGATGGACACGCCGCTCTCGATCGACAAGGGCGAGGTCACCGACAAGGGCTCGATCAACCAGCGCGCGGTGCTGGAGCATCGCGGCGCCCTGATCGAGGAGCTCTATGCTGCCAATCCGTCGGACCGTGTGATATCGGTCGGCTAAGAAACCATCGCTACAGGAGAACGCCATGTTGTTGAAGGATCAGGCAGCCATCGTTACCGGCGGCGCATCGGGRCTCGGCGCGGCGACCGCGCGAAAACTGGCGGCGCAGGGCRCCAAGGTCGCGGTGTTCGACCTCAATGCCAAGCTCGCAGAAACCGTTGCCGCCGAGATCAAGGGCGTGGCCGTTACTTGCGACGTCTCCGATGCCGCCTCCGCTGAGGCTGCGATCGCTCAGGCGACCAAGGCCCACGGCCCCGCGCGCGTGCTGGTCAATTGCGCCGGCATCGGCGTTGCCAAGCGCGTGGTAGGCCGCGACGGCCCGATGGCGCTCGCCGATTTCGATAAGGTGATCAAAGTCAATCTGATCGGCACCTTCAACATGCTGCGCCTCGCCGCAACCGAGATGTCCARGCTCGAGCCGCAGGCGACCGGCGAGCGCGGCGTCATCATCAACACCGCCTCCGTCGCCGCCTATGATGGCCAGATCGGGCAGTCGGCCTATTCGGCCTCGAAGGGCGGCATCGTCGGCATGACGCTGCCGATCGCGCGCGAGCTCGCACAGTTCGGCGTCCGCGTGCTGACGATCGCGCCCGGCCTGTTCCTCACCCCGCTGCTCGCCAACCTGCCGCAGGAAGCCCAGGATTCGCTCGCGGCCGCGATCCCCTTCCCGCGCCGGCTCGGCAACGCCGACGAGTTCGCCGCGCTCGCGCTGCACATGGTCGAGAATTCGTACCTGAACGGCGAAGTGGTGCGCCTCGACGGCTCGCTGCGCATGGCGCCGAAGTAAGGCCGCTCCATGTTCGTGAACCGGCGCGACGTACAGATCCAGTGGGGCGATTGCGACCCCGCCAACATCGTATACTACCCGCGCTATTTCGCGATGTTCGACGATTCGACCTCGACCCTGTTCGAGGTCGCCGGCTTCTCGAAACAGGACCTGGTCCACAAATACGGCCTGGTCGGTATCCCCATGGTCGACACGCGGGCCAAGTTCTACATCCCCTCGACCTATGGCGACTGGATCACCATCGAGACGAAGGTCGAAAGCATCAAGCGCTCGAGCTTCGAGGTGAAGCACAACGTCTACAAGGCCGCCGATCTCGCCATCGAGGCATTTGAGACCCGCGTCCTGGTCGGCCGCGACCCGGCCAATCCGGAGAAGCTGAAATCGGCACCGTTTCCGGCGGAAATGGTGACGAAGTTCACGGGGAGCTAAATCGCCGCATCACCAAAAGAGGGGGCTGAATTACCCCCCGATTTCTGCTTTCAAAGAAACACGTCAAGGGAGAAATAATAGATGAAACGCTTTTACCTGACCGCCGCCATCGCCGCGGCGACGCTTGCCCTGCCGGCCCTGCCCGTACTGGCGCAGACCAGCGAAATCACCATCGGCATCACCACCACCACGACCGGCCCGGGCGCCGCCCTCGGCATTCCCGAGCGCAACGCGCTGGAATTCGTGCCGAAGGAGATCGGCGGCGTGCCGCTGAAGGTGATCGTGCTCGACGACGGCGGCGATCCCACCACCGCAACCACCAATGCCCGCCGCTTCGTGACGGAATCCAAGGCCGACATCATCATGGGCTCGGCACTGACGCCCCCGACCATCGCGGTCTCCAACGTCGCCAATGAAGCCGGCATCCCGCATTTCGGTCTCGCGCCGTTCCCGATCACGCCGGAACGCATGAAGTGGTCGGTGGCGATGCCGCAGCCGATCCCGATCGTGGGCAAGGTGCTGTACGATCACATGAAGTCGAAGGGTGTGAAGACCCTCGGCTATATCGGCTACTCCGATTCCTACGGCGACCTCTGGTTCAACGACCTGAAGGCGCAGGCCGTGCCGATGGGCATGACCATCGCGGACGAGGAGCGCTTCGCCCGTCCCGATACGTCGGTGACCGGACAGGTGCTCAAGCTCGTCGCCGCCAATCCCGACGCGATCCTGGTCGGCGCCTCCGGCACCGCGGCCGCGCTGCCGCAGACCGAGCTGCGCGAGCGCGGCTATCAGGGCCTGATCTACCAGACCCATGGCGCGGCCAGCATGGACTTCATCCGCATCGCCGGCAAAGCGGCCGAAGGCGTGCTGATGGCCTCGGGCCCCGTGATGGATCCCGAGGACCAGCCGGACGAAGCCGCAACCAAGAAGCCGGGCCTTGCGCTCAACTCGGCCTATGAGGCCAAGTACGGCCCGAACAGCCGCAGCCAGTTCGCTGGTCACTCCTACGATGCGTTCGAGATCCTCAAGCGCGTCATTCCGACGGCGCTGAAAACCGCAAAACCCGGCACGCCGGAATTCCGCGAAGCCATCCGCCAGGCGCTGCTGTCGGAGAAGGAGCTGGCGGCGAGCCAGGGCGTCTACAACTTCACCGAAAAGGACCGCTACGGCCTCGACGAGCGCTCGCGCATCCTGCTCACCGTGAAGAACGGCAAGTACACGCTGGTGAAGTAAGCGCGACGAGAGTTTTAAGACGGCGAGAGCCGGCCCAACGGGCCGGCTCTTTTCTTTTTCGTTCCAGACTCTCGGGTCGTTATGGCCGGTCTTGTGAGCGCTAGGCCGCCTGCCGCAGCGGCGTCCAGGCGAACTCCGGATAGTAATCGTCCATCATGCGGTCGACATAGGCGGTGAGGTTCGGGAAGCCCTCGGCCCGCTGCCGCAAGCCGGATTCGAAGAACGGCGTCAGCATTCCGGCGAGCATACCAAAGGCGGTGGCATCGACACCGCAGGGCTTGTTGCCCATCAGATAGGCCTTGTCGCCGAGCTGCACCGAAAGCGCGAACAGCGAGCGCACGGCGAGATCGACGTCGTCGTCGGGCGCGTGACGGCCAAGGCCGGAAAGCAGATAGTTCTCGGCGACACGGAATTGCGCATCCTCGCGCAATTTTTCGCGATTGTGTTCCGGCGCCCCGTCGAAGAAATGCGACGGGCCCTTGGCGAAGTTGACCGGATCGACCCAGCGCGCGCCGACCACCGCCCAATAGAGGTGATGCTCGATCATGCGCTCGAACGCCCAGGCCTGCGCGCGCTCGGCCAGTGACAGGCCGGCGTCGAAATCGAAGCCGTAGCGGCGCTCGATATGGGCGCGGATGAAGGTGGAATCGGCCACCGCCTCGCCGCCGTCGTCGATGAACGGCAGCTGCCCCTTGGGCGAGGCGGGCGGCATCGCGCGCTCCTTCCGGTAGGGCAGTCCCGCCATCTTGAGCTGCACCTCCGTCTTGGTGACGAAGGGGCTGATTTCCGGCAGGCCGAAGCCGGTGCCAAAGCCGTAAAGCGTGATCATGCGAGCTCTCCTGAACCTGCGAAAGTCGACGGAACCTAATGACGGGCTGCTGCCACCATGGTGGCAGCAGCCGTGATATCTTCTGCGAAACGGGCCCCTCGCCAGGCGCGGCCCATGACGTGGCGGACCAGCGCGTCCGCAGCCTGGATCAGCGAGCGTGTCACCATGGTCGCGAACGCAACGCGGAGGTCGACGACGGTGAGATCGAARAACATGAGCCGGCTGAAGGCCAAAGCGTGCAGCACGGCCTGCGCCCGCCACAGCGGACCGGCCGGGCCGAAATGGGTTGGGACGATCATGGACAAATCCTCTTCAGTCGATGTGTTGTCCCGGTATAGAACCCCCCTGCTGCCAACATCCTGTCAGCATCCACGCGCCGGATTTTGAGCGGGCTGCGGTCAGGAACTTGGAAAGAGAATTGTCATGAGACGCGCCGACCGGCTGTTTCAGATCATCCAGGTGCTGAGGCGCACGCGTAAGCCGCTGACGGCGGATGCGATCGCGGCCGAACTCGAGACCTCGAAGCGCACCATCTATCGCGACATCGCGACGCTGATCGGCCAGCGCGTGCCGATCCGTGGCGAGGCCGGCATGGGCTACATCCTGGAAAAGGGTTTTGACCTGCCGCCCCTCATGCTGACACCCGACGAGATCGAGGCGGCGGTGCTGGGCGCGCAATGGGTCGCGGGCCATGCCGATTCCACACTGGCGCGCGCGGCCGAAGATCTGATGGCCAAGATCGCCGACACCGTGCCCGAGCGCCTGCGCCCGTTCGTGCTGGAGCCCGCGAGCCGCGCGCGGCCGAGCTGGAACAGGGAGCCGGACCGCCTCGACATGGCGCGCACGCGCACCCAGATCCACGAAGGCAAGAAGATCATGCTGCGCTATCGCGACGAGCAGGGCCGCCCCAGCGAGCGCATGATCTGGCCGATATCGGTCGGTTATCTCGAAGCCGTGCGCCTGCTCGCGGCCTGGTGCGAGCTGCGCAGCGACTTCCGCAGCTTCCGCACCGACCGCGTCGTGGACGCGACCTATCTCGACGAGAGATATCCGGAGCGGCGGGACGTGCTGCGCGCAAAATGGCGGCAGAGCCTGGTCTGGGGCCCGCCAAAGGACACATGACGACGATGGACGACGAGACATCCCCCATCGACCTGTCGAGCTGCTGCCAGAGCTGCGGCGCCTGCTGCGGCTATTCGGAGAACTGGCCGCGCTTCTCGATCGAGAGCGACGAGGAGCTTGCGGCGATCCCGGAGGCGCTCGTCAATGCGCGGCAGTCCGGCATGCGCTGCGAAGGCGACCGCTGCTCGGCGTTGCGTGGGGAGATCGGGAAAGAGACCGCCTGCGGCATCTACGCGGTGCGGCCGGAGGTCTGTCGCACCTGCATGCCGGGCGATGCCGAATGCGCGATGGCGCGGCGGAAGTTCGGGCTGCCGATGATCACGAACTCTTAAGCGGGGACGGCTTCGCTGATCTCGTCGTCGAGCTCGTCATCGAGCGGTGCAAGCACCGAGAGCGGCTTGGTCGACAGCGTGATCGGCTTGCGGCCTCCCGACAGCGACGGCGAGGATTTGGTTACGCTTTCGCGTGACAGCGCGTAGAGCGTCGAGCCGACACGGCCGCCGTTCTCGATCAGGTCGCGCTCGCTGCAGCTGCCTGCGATCGCAACCGCCAGCGAATGCAAATGGCTGCGGCGATAGCAGAACAGCGCCAGCTTCGCGCGTGCGTCAGGGGAAACACTCTCAACCAGCCTCGGCAGTCCGCTCGCGCTGGCGCGATACATTTCGCCAAGGAGCTCGTCGCGGACCGGGCAGAAATCGCTTTCAAAGGCGTCGCGGCTTGAAAACATTGCAATTCTCCCTCGTGTGGGGAAGATGCAGCGCAATTCTCTAACGAAAGGTTAACCACCCGGGACGGTAGTCACCCGGGGTGCTCGCGCGCTCCCCGCGAATCAGAGGGGGGCCGCAGGCGACTTCCCTGCGGCCATCCTTCGAGACGCCCGCCTTCGGCGGGCCCTCAGGATGAGGTTTTGATTCGCGGCGAAATGCCAGACCCTCATGGTGAGGAGCGCCGCCTTACGGCGCGTCTCGAACCACGAAGGCCAAGCAGCCAGCCGTAGCTGCCCTCAGTTCGCCGCCATGTAGATGGAGAGGCCGAACCCGGTGAGATGGTGYAGCGCCTGATCGATACCGATCAGGGTCCAGAACCAGGGATGTGCGAGGTCGACACCGAAATTGGCCGAGACGAAGCCCTTGGCCCGGTCGATCGTGATGTGGATCACGAAATCGATCAGCGCCACGAACCAGAATTTCGGCGCCACGATCAGGATCAGTGGCAGCGCTACCGCAAGGTGAATCAGGCAATGCACCAGGAGCGGCAGGGCCCAGCCGTGCTTCTGGTCCTTGCCATGCGCCATCCAGGCGGTCTGGAGGACGAAATCAGCGATGATGTGCTTGAACGTGAGCAACAACATCCAGCCAATGAGCGCCTCAACCGGAACCGCCGATGACATGGGTGGAAACGACAAAGCTGACGCCCTCATTGACGTGATCAAGAAAGATTGGAGCGTTCAGCGCAACTTCTTCTTGGGCCGGTCAAATCGCCGGGACCTCTGATTTATGACACCTCCCGCGGCGGAATGCAGCCGGGGGAACCGGAAAATCGCCAACTGTGGCTAACTGGTGATAGCATGACCAATCGCCGCGCCGGCGCCGAGTAAGGTTACCTTCGGCTCGAAATTTGCATTCCGTGACCTTAGCGCTATCATTGGCGGTAGAGAATATCGTTCTTTTTTCAGGCGTTTACGAATTGCAGGGCCGCACGCAGCGATCAGATCCGCGAGCCGCCCGAGACCCAGAATAGGGCCAGAGTGCTGCCATGAGTACTGGAGGCCCGACCATATCGTCGGTCGAACCACCGCCCCGGCGTCCCAAGGTGATCAAGACCAATCAGCAGCAAGTCCTGCTGTACGTCGTGCTGACCCTGCTGCTGTCGCTTGCCACCGTCTGGGCCGGCCGCACGCTGGTGCACAATTCGGAGACGCTGACCTTTGCCGTCGGCGCACCCAACAGCGACGAGGCGCTGTTCGCGGCCAAGCTCGCCGCACTGCTGAAGAACAACGCCTCGCGCTTCCGCATCAAGATCGTCAACAACCCTGACAATGCCAAGGCGCTCGCCCAGTTCGACCGCAAGCAGGCCGATCTCGCGGTGCTGCGCACCGACGCCAAGGTGCCGCTGCGGGCGCGCGCGCTCGCGATCCTCGAGCATGATCTCGTCCTCCTGCTCGGACCCGGCAACAAGAAGATCAAGTCGCTTGCCGAGCTGAAGAAGAAGAAGGTCGCAGTCCTCGCCGAGAACGAATCCTCGCTCGCCTTCGTCCGCAGCATCCTCGACATCCCCGACGGTCCGGACGCCGCGAAAATCCAGATGGCGCCGCAGGGCGCAACGCTCGACAAGCTGTTTGCACCGGCGAACGGCTTCGGTGCGGTGATCGCCATCGTCCACACCTCGAAAGCGGTGCGGGACAAGGCCTATGAGCAGGTCGCCAAACGCGGCGGCTTCACGCTCAACGCAATCGACGAGACCAAGACGCTGGCACGCAAATTCCCCGGCATTTCCGACGAGACGCTGACGGCTGGCACGCTGTCGACCTCACCTGAAATTCCCGACGATGATCTCGAAACGATCGGGCTCGAATGGCTGCTGGTCGCGCAATCCAGGATGTCGGCGACCACGGCGGGGCGAACTGGCGCGAACCGTCTATGAGAACAAGTCCGCCCTCGGGCTCGACAGCGGCTTCGCCAGCAGGATCGAGCCGGCCTCCGTCGAGAAGGACGCCTATGTGATGGCGCATCAGGGCGCGGCCGATTACATCAACGACGACACCAAGTCGTTCATGGATAAGTACAGCGACCTGATGTATCTCGGCGCCGCCGCGCTCAGCGTCATCGGCTCGATCTTCGCCGCGATCTACGCCAAGATCACCCGGATCGCGCCGGAGAAGGCCAGCGAGCTCTCCACCGCCATCCTCGACATCGGCGAGCGCATCGAGCACGCCCACTCGCTGGATCAGCTCGAATGTCTCCAGGACGAGCTGGAAGGCATCCTGCGCGGCGCGGTCATCGGGCTCCGGGACGGCACGATCAGTACCGACGGGCTCGACACCTTCAAGCTCGGCTACGAATTCGTCCGCGACGAGATCGGCATGCGTCGCGACTACCTGAAACGTCGTGCCGGCGAGATCGACAAGACCGCCCACGATGCCGGCCCGCCGCCGCACGACGACAGCAACGTCGTGGTGGTCAAGACCGCGCAGAGCGCTTGATCCGCCGCGCCGGCGCCCTCAGGGCGGGGCTGGCTGAAGCCTTGCCGGTGGATCAACGGCCGGAACTCTGGAACCCTCCCGATCCGCAACCGTTGGTTTCCGGATACAGCCGGAGAACGCGCCATGCGTATGCTCCTCGTGATCTGCCTCCTGGTAATGCTGGCAGCGGTTGGATATTTCGCTTATTCAGCGATGGCGGTCGAAGGCGAGCCGATCCCGACGGAAGGCTATGTGGCCCTCGCGCTGGGGGCGGGATTTTCCCTCGTCGTCGGCGTCGGCCTGATGGTCCTGCTGTTCTTCAGCAGCCGCCGCGGCTACGACGAGCCGCCGCATTTCAGGTAGCGGCTCGGCCGGCTGGCGCACCCCGCCTTCGTCTCCCCATTTGCCGCGGCCCGCGCCCGTCGTTGACGGCCTCGGCCCGGGCGGGCACTTTGGCAGCGAAGTCCCAGCCGGGACCGCAAAAGCCACCACCGAGCCGCCTTCCCGCATGTCCAAGCCGCTGATCTCCGCACTGGCCCAGTTCGTGGCCGCCACGGCCGGCCGCAACATGACCAAGGCGGCCTATGTGGCGGTCGGTGTCGGCGTGCTCAGCATGGTGCTGCTGACGGTTGGCCCGGCCTATGAGACCGCGCCCCGCTGGGTCGATGCCCTGCTCTGGGCCTGCCTCGCCTATTTCGTGTTCGAATGGGTCGTCCGGCTGCGCCACATGAGGCGAACCGAGCGCCTTGCGCTGTACATGTCCTCCTCCGCCGGCATCGTCGATGCGATCGGAGCGCTGGCCGTGCCGGTCGCGCTGATGCTCGGCGTCGAGCTCCGGACGGCCTGGCTGCTCAGCGTGCTCTGGGTGCTGAAGGTGGTGCCGGGCATTCCGGGCCTGCGCCAGCTGCGCCGCGTCCTGGTGCTTGAATCGGGGCCGCTGGTCAGCGTGCTCGTGATCTTCCTGATGGTGGTTTTCCTCGCCTCCGTCGCCGAATATTTCCTGGAGCGGGACGTGCAGCCGCAGACCTTCGGCAGCGTGCCGGCGGCGCTGTGGTGGGCGGTGGTGACCTTGACGACGACCGGCTATGGCGACGTCGTGCCGGTGACGCCTCTGGGACGCATGGTGGCGGCGCTGGTGATGATCTCCGGCCTCGGCGTGTTCGGCCTCTGGACCGGTATCCTGGCCACCGGCTTTGCCGCGGAGACCCGGCGCGACAATTTCCTCAAGACCTGGGAATCCGTCAGCAAGGTGCCGTTCTTCGCAGCGCTTGGACCGGCGGCCATCGCCGACGTCACCCACATGCTGCGCACCATGGAGCTGCCGGCGCGCACCATGATCATCCGCAAGGGCGCGCAGGGCGACTGCATGTATTTCATCGCCGCAGGTGAGGTCGAGGTCGACCTGCCGGGCAAGAAGGTGCAGCTCGGCGAAGGCGCCTTCTTCGGCGAGATGGCACTGCTCGGCAACAACATGCGCGGCGCCAATGTCTCGACCACGAAGGTGTCGCGGCTCCTGGTGCTCGACCTCGTCGATTTCCGCGTGCTGATGGCGCGGCATCCGGATCTCGCCGAGACCATCGACGCCGAGGCGAAACGGCGCACGCTCGAGAACAAGTAAACGGAGACAAGAATGTCCGATACCGCCGAGGCGGCCAGCGGCCCCGTGCTCGACATCGACGGCGCGCGCGCCAMCATCCGCCTCAACCGTCCCAAGCATCTCAACCGGCTCCAGGCCGAAGACCTCGGCGAGCTCGTCAAACTGTTCGACCGGATCGAGGCTGATCCTGCGATCCGCGTGCTGGTGCTGACCGGCACCGGGCGCGCCTTCTCGGCGGGCTACGATCTGAATTCGGTCGCCGAGCGCGCGGTGAGCGCCAACGAGCAGCAGAGCGCGGGCTCCGCCTTCGAGGTGGTCGTCAACCGGCTGGAGGATCTCGGCGCGCCGACGATCTGCCGGCTCAATGGCGGCGTCTATGGCGGCTCGACCGACCTCGCGCTCGCCTGCGATTTCCGCATCGGCGTCGACACCGCCGAGATGTTCATGCCGGCGGCGCGGCTCGGGCTGCACTATTACCGGAGCGGCATCAAACGCTACGTGACGCGGCTCGGCGTCGACAATGCCAAGAGGCTGTTCCTGACCGCGCAGAAGATCAGCGCGCCGGAGATGCTGCGCATCGGCTATCTCACCGCCATGGTGCCGGTGGAATTCCTGGACGAGGAGGTCGACAAGCTCGCCGGCGTCCTCGCCGGCAACGCGCCACAGGCGATGCGCGGCATGAAGCGCGCCATCAACGAGTTCGCCCGCGGCGAATTGGACGAACAAGCCGCCGACCAGCGCCACCGCGACAGCATGCGCGGCGACGAGATCAAGGAAGGCATCAAGGCGTTCGCGGAGAAGCGAGCGCCAAAATTCTGATCACGCCCGCTTCGACCGCATCGCGCGCACCTGCGTGAGCTTGGGATCGCGGACGAGCGCCTGGTAGCGTTTGCTGTCGACGGCGTAAATCGCGATCCGGCCCTCACTGTCGGCATGAACGCCCCAGCCAAAGCGCTTGCCGAGGCTCGACGCCCTCATGCACGCCTGCCCCCGGGAGAAGAACGCTTCACGGGCCGCACGCTTCTCTGTCTTCGTCGCCTTCACATCGAGTTCGCGTCCCGGCGCAGACGTCGCGAAGATCACGTCGTCGGACGTGTATTTGTAGGGCGCCTTGGCGATCATCTCGTATTGCAGGCACGCCACCGTCGGCTTTGCCCCGCGGAGCGGCGGCTCCTCGCCAGTACGCGCGGGACAGTCTTCAGCAACCCGGATGAAGGTGTTGAAGCAGTTGGTCGAGTGCATCGGCTTCGTCATCTGCAACCCTAGTTCATTCAACCACCAGCAGCCGCGGCATGCTGCGCCGCCATCTCATCGTCGGCGGCATTGATCCGCTGGAACGCGGGACGCGAGGTCATGCGCTCGGCATAGCGGACGAATACATCTTTTTTCGGCACGATACCGAACATCATCGTCCAGCTGAACGCGACGCCCCACAGGACATCCGCAGCGGTCATGCGCTCGCCGAGCAGATACGGCCCCTTCGACAGTTGCGCCTCGAGCGCGCTGAGCATGGTGCCGTAATCGGCATAGGGCGATTGCGTGATCGGCGCCGGCTCGCGCTGCATGAACTTGTCAATCAAAGCCGGCTCGAACGATGCGCCGTAATAGGCGATCCAACGCAGATAGGGGCCGCGCAGCGGATCGTCCAGCGCGGGCGTCAATCCGGCCTGCGGAAACAGGTCGGCGAGGTAGATGGTGATCGCGACCTGTTCGGTCACCAGCGCATCGCGATGGCGGATCGCCGGCACCTTGCCGAGCGGGTTGATTGCGAGATAGGCGCCCTGCCGCTGCTCACCGGCCTTCATGTTGAGGACATGGAGATCGTAGGGAGCCCCCAGTTCCTCAAGCAGCACCCGCGTGCCGGTGGCGCGGCTTTGCGGCGAATAATACAGGGTGATGCGGTTCGGATCGGTCATGGCAGGTCTCCATCTGGCCGTCTGGCGGTGCGCACCTTGTAGCGGTCCATACCTGACATCCTGTGTCAGGTATGGTTTAAGGGATCATGCGCGCGAGCCGGATGCTGTCGATCCTCACCACYCTCCAGGCCAGGGGGCAAGTCACCGCGCCCGAGCTCGCGGAGGCCTGCGAGGTGTCGGTGCGCACGATCTATCGCGACATCGACGCACTCGCGGCATCAGGCGTCCCTGTCTATGCCGACCGCGGCGCGGAGGGCGGCTATCGCCTGCTCGACGGCTATCGCGTGCGGCTGAACGGCCTGTCGCAGAACGAGGCGGAAGCGCTGTTCCTGACCGGGTTGCCAGGGCCGGCGGCAGCGCTCGGGCTGGATGCAGCGATGATCGCCGCGCAGAACAAGCTGATGGCGGCGCTGCCCGCCAATCTGCGCGAGGACGCCGGGCGGATGCAGGAGCGTTTTCACCTCGACGCCCCCGGCTGGTTCGGCGAGGCGGAGGAGCCAAAGCATCTGCGCGCCATTGCCGGCGCGGCTCTGCGCGGGACGCTGATCAAGATCCGCTACCAGAGCTGGCGCGCCGAGAAGCAGCGCCGCGTGGCGCCGCTCGGCCTCGTGCTGAAGGGCGGCAGCTGGTATCTCGCAGGACAGGTCGACGGCAGCGTGCGCACCTATCGCGTCGCGCGCGTGCTCGATTGCACGGCGCTCGGCGACCGCTTCGATCGTCCCGCCGATTTCGATCTCGCCGCCTATTGGCAGGCCGCGACGCTGCGCCTCGAGGCCGAGATGCATCCGAATGTCGCGATCGTGCGGCTGTCGCCGTTCGGCGTCAAAATGCTCGACGCGCTGAGCCAGCCTTACGTCAGGGCGCGCACGCAGATCGAAGACGCCGCCGACGCGGACGGCTGGCGCATCGCCAGAGTGCCGACCGGCAAGACGTCATGGCACGCCGCGGCCGAATTGCTGCGGCTCGGTCCCGAGGCCGAGGTGCTGGAGCCCGCCGATCTCCGCGAGACAATGGCCGAGCTGACGCAGGCAATGGCCGCGCGCTATCGCGCGGCGCGGAAAGCATGACGGCGGCGCAACGCGCCGCAGCCGACGAAACAATCCTGAAACACGATTCCCGGCCCGCGCCGTGAACGCATTCGCATTTCGACCCGACGGAGATGCAGGGACACAACAACGGCCTCGCGCCAACTGGAGAATGAAGATGTTTCGTAAGCTTGCACTCGGTCTGATCGCTGCCGGCTCGCTCGGCGTTGCGGCTCTCGCGCCCACCGCCGCTTCGGCCCACGGCTTTCACCATCACTGGGGTCCCGGCTGGGGCTTCGGCGGAATCTACGTCAACACCGGCGTCAACAACTGCTACCAGGAGCGCGTCGTCCGGACCCGCCACGGCCTGCGCGTTCGCGTCGTGAATGTCTGCGCCTACGGCATCTACTGATACCTCGCGCCGTCGACAAAGCCCCGATCGCTCCGCGATCGGGGTTTTGCATTTGCCTAGCCGGCCTGCCGCTGCCGGCGAAACCAGGCCCAGGTCTCGCGGGTCGTCGCGATGTAGCCGCGGCCGCGATGGACGATCTCGCCGTCGACGATCTCGTTCAGCTTCGGCAAAGCGTGGAAGGGTATCGAGGGATAGGCGTGATGCTCGACGTGGTAGGGCATGTTCCACGCGAACCATTTGACGATCGCGGCGGTGTAGGTGGTGCGCGTGTTCTGGAAGGCGCTGCGGGTGCGGTCGCAGCCGGTATGCTCGGCATAGAGATAGGGCCGCAGGAAGAATTGCCCGATGACAAGCGGCACGATCCAGACCCAGAGCAGCAGCGCTGAGGAGAACCACAGCGAGAGCGCAAGCAGCAGCGCATAGAGCGCAGCATAGGCGCGCGCCTCGCGCACGATGGTGGCGCGCTTGTTTTCGGGAATCCAGGGCACGGTGACCTTGCCGGTGACGGCATGGCCGAACATCAGCCGGAGACGGCCGGCGACCTGGAGCAGGCCGCTATAGGCGAGCGCCAGCTGCGTGTCGGATTTCGGCTTCACGCCGACGATCAGCTCCGGGTCCTTGTCCGGATCCTGGGTATAGCGGTGATGGTCCCAGTGAAACAGGCAGTAATATTCGTAAGGCTGTCCGATGATGAKGGCCGAGGGATAGCCGACCGCGAGATTGAGGCCACGGCTCCTGAACGCGGTCTTGTGCGCGGTCTCGTGCAACGCCATGAACAGGAAGGCGACGAAATAGCCCTGCACCGCCATCAGCGGCAGCGCCCATAACACCCCCCAGGCCGAAGAGACCTTCCAGACCAGCGTGCCGACCAGCACGACCAGGCCGTAATGGCTGAGGCTTTTCGCGGCCCCCCTGAGATTGGAGCGTACCGACAATTCACGCAGCATCGCCGGCGTGAGCGGCTTCAGGCGGTGGCCCGGCTCTGAAACGGTTGCGTCAGTCATGATCGGATGCCTGTCTTACTTGCTGAGGAGATCTGCGATCTCGGCCTTGAGGAAGGCCTGGTCGGGTGGATTGTTCACGGGGTTGCCGGCGCGATGGCCGTGCAGCGACGGGATCGGATGCAGCACCGCCGATTTTGCGTTGGCCAGCCGGCCGAGCTCGTCCTCGTTGTCGCGGACGTCGAAATAGCGATCGGTGGCGCCCGGCATCAGCAGCATGTGCGCCTTGATCGCGGCGAGCGCCCGGTCGAGATCGCCGCCGAATGCGGCGCAGCGGCTGATATCGCCGCGCTGCCAGATGCCGATCTGCGCCAGCAGGTCGTTGGCATCGCGCYGTGCGAACGTCGCGTCCCACCCACGGACGAGATAGTCCTCGAGCGAGCTGAAACCGGCCTCGCGCCAGAGCTCGTCGCGATAGAAGCCGTGCGACATCGCCCAGCCGGCATAGACGCGCCCCATCGCGCGGTAGCCGACCGTGGGCTTCTCGACGAAACGGCCGTCACGGAAGGCGGGATCGCCGGTCAGCGCGGCCTTCACGCCTTCCAGGAAGACATAATTATAAGGCGCACAGCGCGCACTGCCGCAGACCACCGCGGCGCGCTCGACCATCTCGGGATGAGAGGCGGCCCAGTGATAGGCCTGCATGCCGCCCATCGACCAGCCATAGACCAGCGCGAGCTTCGAGATGCCGAAGCGCCCGGTGAGGAGCCGGTGCTGGACCGCGATCGCGTCGTGATAGGTGAGCTCAGGGAACGGGCCAGCCGTGTTCGAGGGCGAGGACGACAGGCCGTTGCCCAACAGATTCGGGATGATGACGAAGTAGCGTTCGGGATCGAGCACGCCGCCGGGCCCGATCAGCCATTCGGTGTCGTAATGCTGCGCGCTGAACGAGGTCGGGTAGAGGATGACGTTGTCTTTGGCCGGGCTCAGGGCGCCGTACG
>NZ_JBFUES010000029.1:0-17605 GCF_056403875.1 Bradyrhizobium sp. P2_E8 | reverse complement strand
TAGTCCGACCATTCGGCGGCGCGGCGGATGAAGAGCTGCACCGCCGGAAACTTCACGGCCTGATCGACGGTGCGGGCAAGGCCGGATTTCGGCGAGGTCAGCGAACCAAGCCGCACGATATGCTCGGTAGCGGTACCGAGCGGTTCGCGGCTCGTCGCAAGCAGCCTGCAAGGCGATGTGCCCGCCATGAACTTGCCGGCAAAGATCGTGGCGGCGGGCAGAACATGCTCGCAATTGTCCAGAATGAGCAGCATCTGCCGCGGTCTCAAATATTCGAGAGCCGCAGCCAGACCGTTGTCCGTATTGCCTCTGATGCCCAGTGCCGTCACCAGCGCCGCGCCGAACAGCATCGGATCGGAAATTGTTGCGAGGTCGACGAAGCAGACGCCGTCGCGACACCGTGGTGCAAACGCCTGGGCGACGGCCACGGCAACTGTCGTCTTGCCGATCCCGCCTGCGCCAGCCAAGGTCACGTGCCTGTTGTCGGCCAAGAGATCGGCGATTTCGACGATTTCAGCTTCGCGACCAACGATGCCGCGCAACAATGGCGCATTGGACAGGGGAAGCGGATCGGCAAGCGCCAGATCGTCCTCGATCTCGCCGACGCTGGCTTGGACATCCGCGATGAACTTGTACCCGCGGCGCGCCACGGTGGCGATGTAGACGGGCTCGATCTGGGTATCTCCCAGCGAACGCCTCAAGCTCCACATGTTGACCTTGAGATTGCTGTCGTGGAGAAAGGTGCCCGGCCAGGCCGCCGCCATCAGCTCCTTCTTGCTGACCAGCTCGCCGCGGCGCTGCACCAGCAGCTGCAAGAGCTCGAATGCGCGCCCGCCCAGTTTGACGGGGCGTCCGTCGAGAAGGAGCAACTGGCGGCGGGGAACGAGTCGAAATGGACCGAAGCAGAATGTGAGTTCCTGCCGGCGTGGGCTCCGTTGCCGTGTCTCCGTGGCAGCCCGCATTGACCATTGCCAATCGATCGAAAAGATCGCCTGCAATTATCATGCGTTGCAAACTTGTTGAATAGAGCCGTTCTGAATTCGCACGATTCCTGCGGGCATTTGCCCGCAGGATGGCTGCGACAAAACCGCTCGCGCGCGGGCCGGTGCCCGCCTGGGACGGCTTCGGCTACTTTTTAGGCTTGCCAAGAACCGCCATGCGCATGACCTCGACGCCGCCATCGGCAAGTTCCGGAAGCTTGGCGAACCACGCCTTGACATAAGGCATCGCGTTATGCGCGTCGAAATCGGCCTCGCTGGCAAACACCTCGTAGAAGATGAAATGACCGGGGTTGGCGCGGTCTTCCTGCAGAAAATAGACCAGGTTCTTGGGGATCGCCGCGAACCAGGTCGATCAGCGGCAAGGTGGCGGCACGCAACGCGTCTTCCTTCCCAAGTTTCGCGCGCACCTGAGCCACCACCGAATAAGCGCCTTCCGGGATCTCCTGGTAGCGCACGCGCGGTGCTTCCTCGGCAACGGCCGACGGCGCCGTCATGGCCATCGAGGCGGCGAATAGCAGCGCGCACAGCGAGTCGCGGACGAGAGTTTGCATGATGAATCCATTCACATTGTGATCGTGAGCACTTTGCCGGGCAACCAGCGAAAGCCGGTCGCCCGACATTTGACCGGTCAGCGCACGATTGTCTGCTTCCGTTTCGCCAAGGCCTCGCTGAAGCGATTCTTGACGGGGCCGAGCGCTTTGACGAATTCGAGTTGCTCGCCTTCCGGCCCTTTGCAATAGATCAGCTCCCAGCCGTTCGAGGGTTCCGCGGTCACCCGGTTCGTGTTGGCGCTGCGAGGAGCCGCCTTGCGGTCTGCTTCCGTCATCACGCGGATGGTGCGGTTCGCTCTCACCTGCGTCATGCCGCGGCGCGCGGACTCGGCTTCGAGGTCGGCGATGAACTTGTTGAAGTCGACATCGTCGCGAACGTAGAAGCAGATGTGCATCATGCGCGGAAAAGCCGGGCTCATGTGCTCCACCGGCTCGGCAAAACTCTTCGCACTGCCCATCGGCTGATCGGCCTCGCGATATTGCAGCAGTTCGAGCACCATGTTGTCGAATTGGATAAAGCGGACATCGAGCCGCTGCGCTCCGCTTCTGAGGTCGGGAACGCCGATCGTCCGCGGATTGACCCCGCGCGCATTCGCCTCGATCTCCTGATCGGCCAGCAGCGTGTTCTGCACCCCGTCGCCCTGGAAGTCGCCGTGCCGAAAGACCTCGGTGCCGCCGAGCACCTCCGTATAGAACTGATAGGCCCGCTCCATGTTCTGGACCGTCAGCCCGAAATGCTGGACGCCCTGAAGTCGCGCGCCGAGCGGGGCCTCGTTGCGCTCCGCAGGCGACATGCCGTCGGCGTCCTGCGTCGCGGCCCGCGCGTCGCTCGTGCCGGCGACGAGGCCGGTGACGGCGGCTGCGCCGGCTGTCTGGAGCAAGGTGCGGCGGCGCATGTCGGTGGCGTTGTGTGCTTCATCTGTCATGTCGCTCTCCTTTGTCGTTCGGTGGATTTTGCGCGATTTATCCTCGCGGCCGTCGCGGTGCTCGACCGGGATGGAGCTGCTGCGCTCTCGGCGCCTCAATCGGCGGTGGGAAGCGGAGCCGCGGCGTTGGCGAGCCCTTCCGAACGGAGCTCACGCCAGAAATCGGCCGGGATGGCTTCCTCAAGCGCAGCACGATCCTCGGCGATGCGGCTCGGGCGGCTCGCACCGGGAATGACGGCCGCCACCACCGGATTGGCGAGCGCGAACTGCAGGCCTGCCGCCTTCATGCTGATGCCGTAGCGGTCGGCAATCGCCTTGATCCGCGCCACCTTGGTGAGGATTTCCGGAGGCGCCTGGGCATATTCGAAGTTAGGACCGCCGACCAGCGCACCCGAACTGTAGGGGCCGCCGACGACGATCGCGAGCTCATGTTCCGCAACCATCGGCATCACCCGCTGAAGCGCCCGGGTATGGTCGAGCAGCGTGTAGCGGCCTGCGAGCAGAAAGCCGTCGGGACGCGGCTCCTCGAGCGCGAGCAGCAGTTCGATCGGCTCGACACGGTTGACGCCGAGGCCCCACGCCTTGATCACGCCCTCGTCGCGCAGCCGGTCGAGCGCCCTAAACGCGCCCTTGCGCGCGCCTTCGAAGACCGAGAGCCACTCGTCGCCATAAAACTCCTGCGCGACATCATGTACGAAGGCGATATCGACATGGTCGGTCCCGAGCCGCTTCAGGCTGTCCTCGATCGAGCGCAGCGTCGCGTCCCGGGAATAGTCGTTCACGATCCTGTTCGGGCGACCGTACTGGAAGACGCCGCCCTTCTCGCCGAGGTCGCGGGCGCCGACATCCTCGATCTCGTCCAGGATCAACCTTCCGACCTTGGTGCTGACGACATAGTCGCTTCGCGGCCGGCCGGCCAGCRCAGCCCCCATGCGGATCTCGGCGAGGCCCGCGCCGTAGAACGGCGCGGTGTCGAAATAACGGATGCCATCGTTCCAGGCCGCATTCACCGTTGCGAGCGCTTCCTGCTCGGGGATGTCGCGGAACATGTTGCCGAGCGGCGCGGCGCCGAAGCCAAGTCTTCCCGGCAGAATATCCTTGAGGGGCATGTCGCGAGTCCTTGTCCGTGACAGGCGAGCGCATCCGCCCGTAGCGCGGCCGATCTCAGTCGGTTGCGGAGGTGTCTGCACTTCTGATGAACGCCGCGACCTCGCGCGGATGCGACAGCATCACCGCGTGGCTGCTTTTGATCTCCGTCACCTTCGCGCCCGATCGCTTGGCCATGGTGCGCAGTAAGGTCGGAGGGATAATGTGATCCTCGCTCGTCACCATGTAATAGGTCGGCTTCGTCTTCCAGGCCACGCGGTCGACCTTGGTCTGCACCGCCTGCAATCCAAACGGCAATTGCGCCGCACCCATGAAGCGGGTCGTTGCGGCATCGACGTCGGCGGCGAAGGAGGTCGGGAATTTATCGCGGTCGACGAAGAGATAATTGCCCTCAGTGACCAGCGGAGCCTTGTGCTCGCCGGGCGGCACGGGTGCTTCCGACAGCGTGCTGACCGACTCGCCGGCATCGGGCGCGTATGCCGCGAAATAGACCAGGCTGCGAACCTTCGGATTGTCGCCGGCCTCGGTGATGACCATTCCGCCATAGGAATGTCCGACGAGTATGACCGGATGCCGCGCCTTGGCGATCACGCGTTCGGTCTCCGCGACATCGTCACGCAGCGAGATCGTCGGCTGCTGCACGACGAGCACCTCATAGCCCGCCTTCGAGAGAATGTCGTAGGTGTCCTTCCATCCCGATCCGTCGACGAAGGCGCCGTGGACGAGGACGATGGAAACGGTCCTCTCGGCCGCGATTGCGGGGGCGGTCGTTGCGATCGTCATTGCGGCAAGTATGGAGATTAGCGTCTTCATATCAGGCTCCGATCCTCGATACGGCGGCATTGCCGTTGGTGAGCCTTTCAGTAACGCGGGCGGGCATTGCGGTATTTCCGATTCCTGCGCGATGACGGACGCATCTTGCTCATCCAAGCTCCCGAAGTCGATCGTGCCTAGCTCCAAGCCTTTGCTTTGCCTGCCTTTTACCTCTTTTAACCGCGGCGCCTCTGGACTTCGCTGACGCGGCTTGTGAGAAATTCGCGATCGGCGTGGCAGCGGCCGGGGCTGCAACTCACCACCGGATGGAATGATCGCTCGCGCGCGATACGGGGCCGGGATTCGCCGCAACTGAAGCGGAGGTCGTGATGGCGCTCGTGACGCATGGAGATCAGAAATACCAGAACAGCGAGAAGCTCGCAGCGGCCAACGACTGGCCGGGGCTGAGCATCGAGCATCGCAAGTTCGAGGCGGGACGGCAGGCAACGCCCATTCCCATCTGCACCGAAATCGTCATGGTGCTGTCAGGCGGCGGCATGGTGTGCCGGAGCGGCAATGGCGAAGTCCAGAAGAGCCTCGCGCGGCCGGGGATGAGCTACCTCGTTCCCGTAGGGACGCAGGAGAGCCATCTCGAGTTGTCGGACCGGATGGAATGTCTTCATCTCTATCTTCCTCCGACGCTGCTGGACCAGAGCGCGCTTGTGGACTTCGATATCGATCCGGCGAAGGTCGAGATCGCCTACGCCCATGGGCTAGCGGATCAGGTGCTCTTCCACATCTGCTCGCCGCTTCGCGACCTGCTTCATCGTCCGCGCCAGCCGACCGACGCGCTGTTCGTGGAGGGAATCCAGGTTGCGCTCGCGGCGCATCTTCTGGGGAACTATACGATCGACCGCTGGCGCGCGCCCGACAGGTTGCCGTCGCTCGATCCGCGGCGCCTGCAGCGCGTACTGGACTATATCGAGGCTTCTCTTGCCAGCGACATCAGGCTCGAGGATCTGGCGGCACAGGCTTGTCTCAGCCCCTATCATTTCTCCCGGCTGTTTCGCGAGGCGACCGGATTGTCGCCGCACCGTTACGTGACCGATCGCCGCGTCCAGGCTGCGCGGCAAGAGCTCGCGCGCGACCGCTTGTCCCTGGTCGAAATCGCGCTCGAGTTCGGTTTCGGCTCGCAAGCCAATTTCACGCGCGTGTTCCGCAAGGCCGCTAGCCTCACGCCGGGGCAGTACCGCGAATTGTGCTGCGGCCAGGCCGAGGTGAAAACAGATCGCTCCGATACGGCACTGCGCACGGATTGCGCATGATTCCGCAGGAATCGGGAATACGGCTCAGCGTCACTCAGGCAGTGCTGTTGTGCCGACCAGATCCGCAAGGGGATGTACCGACATGATCGAGCTCAAGGTGAACGGGATCAAGCGCCAGGTCGAGGTCGTTCCCGAGATGCCGCTGTTGTGGGTGCTGCGCGACGAGCTCGGCATCACCAGTCCCAAATATGGCTGCGGGGTCGCACAATGCGGCGCCTGCACCGTCCAGATCGACGGCATGGCCGTGCGGTCTTGCCAGTCGCATATCGGCGAAGTCGCGGGCAAGTCGGTCGTCACGCTCGAGGGGTTGGACAAGAAGGAGCAGCATCCGGTGCTCCAGGCCTGGATCGAACATCAGGTGCCGCAATGCGGCTACTGTCAGACCGGCCAGATCATGCAGGCCATCTCGCTGCTCGATCTGATCTCCAACCCGACCGACGAGGAGATCAATCAGGTGATGTCCGGCAATCTCTGCCGCTGCGGCACCTATCCGCGCATCCGCGCGGCGATCCATGCGGCTGCGGCCAGGAAGATGGCGGAGAAGTGAGATGGGCCACATGCAGACCCTTTCGCGTCGCGCTTTCGTTTTCGGCACTGCTGCTATCGCCGGCGGCGTTGCTTTCGGCGCCTATGGCAACGCTGAAGCAGCCGCGTCGAGCGCCGACGGCAATCCGCTGGCCGCCGGCCTCGGCCCGAACTCGGTGACCTTCAATCCCTGGGTCGAAATCAGCCCGGACAAGATCACGCTGATCGCGCAGCACGCCGACATCGGCCAGGGCGTCGGCTCGGTGCAGCCGATCATGATCGCCGAAGAGATGGATCTCGATCCCGGCCAGTTCGAAATCCGCTTCGCAGGTCCCAGCCCCGCCTATTTCAACACCGGCTTCGCCGATGAGTTCGCGCCATTCGTGGCCGCTGACCAAAGTCCGGCCGCCGAGGAAGCGCGCGCCAAGACGCTCGAATGGCTGAGACAATCCGGCCTGCAGATGACCGGTGGGTCGAGCAGTTTGCCGGACACCTACGACAAGCTGCGTGTTGCCGGCGCGGTCGCCCGCGAGACGCTGAAGGCCGCCGCCGCCCAACGGTCGGGCGTCGCCGTGGCTGACCTTCGCACCCAATCGGGCCATGTGATCCTGCCCAACGGGACCAAGATCGCCTATGTCGACCTGTCCGCGGACGCCGCCAAGATTCCGCCGGTGCTCGATGCGAAGCCGCGCGACCCGTCCAAATGGCGCATGCTCGGCAAGCCAATGATGCGGCTCGACATCCGCGCGAAGGTGATGGGCGAGCTGAAGTTCGGCATCGATATGAAAATGGACGGCATGCTCTACGCCTCCGTCAAGCTGAACCCCAACAAGGGGCAGCCGCTGAAATCCTACGACGCCGGCAAGGCGCGATCGATGCCGGGGGTCAAGCAAATCCTCGGGATCAAGAACGGCGTCGCGGTGATCGCGACGAACAGCTGGTATGCGATGAAGGCGGTCGATGCCATCGCTTGCGAGTGGGCGCCCTCGGCGTATCCAGCCGAGCAGGCCGACCATTGGAAGGTTCTGGAATCCTCGTTCAAGCCTGAATTCCTCGGCAAGGAGTGGCGGAAGATCGGCGATATCGAAGCCGGGCTGAAGACAGGGACGCGCGTCGAGGCCGAGTATCGCGCGCCCTATGTGGCGCATCAGCCGCTCGAGCCGCTCAACGGAATCGGCCTCGTCACCGACAAGGGGATGGAGATCTGGGTCGGCCATCAGAGCCCTCGCTTCGTGCAATATGTCGCGGCGACGGCGATCGGCCTCAAGCCGGAACAGGTCACCTTCCACAATCAATGGACTGGTGGAAGTTTCGGCCACCGTCTTGAGTACGAGAACGTCCGCGTTCTCGCCGAGATCGCAAATCAGATGAAGGGAACGCCGGTCAAGCTGGTGTTCTCGCGCGAAGAGGATTTCCTGCAGGACATTCCGCGGCAGATTGCGATCGCCCGGCATCGCGGCAGCATCGACAAGGGCAAGATCGTCGCGGCCGATCTGCAACTGGCTTCGACCACACCGCTCAAGGGGCTGCTCGAGCGTTCGGGCACCCCCTCGAAGGATCCCGACGGGCAATTGGCCGCCGGCCTGTGGAACGTCTATTACGACATCCCCAATTTCCGGGCCACGAGCTACGAGGCGCAGGGACTTTCGCCGAGCACCACATGGCGCTCGGTCGGCGCCTCGACATCGGGCTTCTTCACCGAAAGCTTCATCGACGAGCTGATCCATGCGGCGGGGCTCGATCCGATGCGGGCGCGCATCGCGATGTGCACCGTGCCGCACTACCGCAAGGTGCTGGAGACGGTCGCGGAGATGTCGGACTGGAAGGGACCGCTTGGCAACGGCCGAGGGCGCGGCGTCGCCTTCGTGGAGTCCTTCGGGACGCCGACTGCCGAGGTCGTCGAGGTGACGGCAACGGACCGCGGCATCAGGATCGACGAGGTCTGGGTCGCGGTCGATGTCGGCAAGGTCGTCGATCCCGTCAATTTCGAGAACCAGGTGCAGGGCGGCGTGATCTGGGGACTCGGCCACGCCATCAACTGCGAGCTCACCTACGCCAAGGGCGCGGTGCAGCAGACCAACTACAATCACCACGAAGCCATGCGGATCTATCAGTGCCCGGTCATCGAAGTTCGTGGGCTCGAGAACGATCCCAAGGTGAGGGGCGTCGGCGAGCCGCCGGTTCCTCCGGCAGCTCCTGCGCTCGCCAATGCGATCTTCGCGGCGACTGGGAAGCGCATCCGCGAGATGCCTTTCAACAAGTTCATCGATTTCGTGTGAGGGCGGATGATGAAGGGATTTCTGATTGCGGTGGTCCTCGCCGCTTCGTCAATCGCAGCCCTCACGGGAATTGTCGCGGCCAAGGATGAGGCCAAAAAAGATGTGTTGCCGCCGGGCAGCATCAGTCGCGCCGAGGGCCTGGAGGCCTGGAAGCGGATCGAAGCGGTGGTGACGCATCCGCGGTGTGCCAACTGCCATGTCGATGCCAAGGCGATCCCGATATGGACCCCCGCAGGCGAAACGAAACCTCGTGTGCACGGCATGAATATCCACGGTGGAGAGAGCCGCATCGGCGCCGAGAAGCTGGCCTGCTCGACTTGCCACATGACCTCGACTCAGGCGAACGAGCCGGCACCGTCGCCTCCGCGCGCCGGCATCGATTGGCAGCTCGCGCCGGTGGCTTTCATCTGGTTCGGCAAGAGCGGCGCCGAGATCTGCGCGCAGCTAAAGGATCCCAAGCGCAATGGCGGCCGCGACGCCGCCGGCCTTCTCGCGCATCTGCGGCACGATGCATCGTTGAACGGCTTCATTCCCCGGGGCTGGGCCCCCGGAGCAGGTCGTTCGACGCCGCCGGGCAGCTTTGAGGATCACGTCAAGGACATGGCAATGTGGGGCGCGGCCGGACAGCCCTGTCCGAACTGACGTTCTAAAGCCAACCGGCGATGGGCGCTCTCACTTTCCGAGGTTGTCGGCGGCAGGCGCGCGATAGCCAAACCTATTGGGGAGGTCTCGATGAAACACACCATTTTAGGAGCGCTGCTGGCCATGGCTGCTGCTTTTTCCGCGGCCGCGCAGATCCGTGCCGATGAAAAGCCGGTCTCTATCGTCCTGGTGCACGCGCCTTTGTCGACGGGTCGGGCTGGAAGGCTGTCTACGATAGACTTACGCGCGACGGTTATGAGGTTCTGGTCGTTCAGAATCCGACCGTGACGCTCGAGGGCGATGTCGAAGCGACGCGGCAGGTCATCGCCAAGGCGAGGAAGCCGGTCGTTCTGGTCGGCCATTCGTATGGTGGTGCCGTGATCACCGAGGCCGGGACCGACCCGAAAGTCGGCAAGCTTGTCTATATTGCCGCGTTCGCGCCGGATGTCGGAGAGTCGGTCCACGAGCTCGCCACACGTTCAACCCCCGGCGAGCCTGGGGCACCGTTGTTGCCGCCAAGCGACGGCTTCCTTCTCGTGGACGCGGCGAAGTTTCCGACCTCCTTCGCGCAGGATGTCGATGCCTCAATTACAGGCTTCATGGCTGTGGCACAGGTCCCCGGGGGACTTGACGCGGTCCAGCACAAAATCACCCGCGCAGCGTGGAAGGACAAGCCCCTCCGATACCTGCTGACGACGCAGGATCGAATGATCCCGCCGAGTACGCAGCGCTTCATGGCCTTGAGGGCTCGGGCGAAGCTCGTCGAGCTATCGAGCAGTCATGCCGCGATGCTCTCTCACCCCAAGGAGGTTGCTGCCTTCATCGGGAGCGCAGCCGCAGAAGCAGACTAGCCTGTAGCCAAACGGAATTAAAAGGGAGGTTCTGATGTCTGGCAAGCCGAGCATTGTCTTCGCACATGGTCTATGGGCGGACGGATCCTGCTTCGCCAAGGTCATCCAGCCGCTGATCGCGGACGGCTACGGTCACAGGCGGACGATCGAAGTTAGGCCAGCAACTGTCCGTTCTCGCCTTGAAAGCGGACCATTGCTCCGCGCTCAGCCGGGGCAGCTTAGGGCCAGTTTCAGACATGGCAAAGAGCTGAGGATTTGATAATATTCCGCGTATTCTGTTGTGTATTTTGGAGGAAACGATGCTTGCCAAGTTCTTGCTTTGCACAGCCGTACTCACGTTGTCGATGACCGGTATCGCCGCCGCCCAGCAGAATTTGCCCGCGGTAACCCAGCAAACCGCGACGATAAAGCGGACGCCGCTACAAAAGTTTGACGTGCCCGGCACAACCTACGAGACGGTAATTGGAATGGCTGAGATCGCGCCCAACGTGAATATCGGGCGCCACACGCATCCCGGTCCTGAGTCAGGCTTTATGCTTGATGGCGAGATGGTGCTCTTGGTCGATGGTCAACCAGACAAGACCCTGAAGTCAGGTGAAAGCTATCAGATTCCGCCAGGTGCTATTCACGACGCCAAAACTGGTCCGAACGGCGCGAAAGTAATTGCTACTTATGTTGTCGAGAAGGGAAAGCCGCTCGCTTCTCCGGCCCAGTAGTGACGTCTGCTTCGGGCCAGAAGCTGCCATTCCCCGGCCTAGAGCCAGCGCACGGAGACGACTGGGACGCCGGGCCCAAAAAATGGCAATATACGTCCGAGACACCCCCGGAGTACGCGCGATGTCCGACGCACAACTCGATCGGAAGGCCTGGCTTGCGCGCATCGGCTATACTGGGCCGCTCACACCAACCCTTGAGACTCTAAATCAACTTATCTTCGCCCACTCGCACTCAATCCCCTATGAAACGCTCGATATCATGCTCGGGCGTCCGCCCAAGCTCGACGTGCCTACGCTCCAGCAGAAGATGATTGCCAGTAGACGGGGCGGGTACTGCTTTGAACAGAACATGCTCTTCCGAGCCGGACTTCGGTCGCTCGGCTACAGCATCACAAGCTTACAAGGGCGTGTCGTGCGGGGGCTGGAGATCGACGCACCGCGCCCAGCCATCCACATGTTGTTGAAAGTGGACTTGCCTGACGGCACTTATCTCGCGGATGTCGGGTTCGGCAACCTTGCGCCGACCTGCGCGCTCAGGCTCGTGCCGCAAATCGAACAAGAGACACCCCACGAGGTCATGCGCTTTATCGATGTTGGCGGCGAGCTGACGCTCCAGGCACGGCTTAAGCATGGCTGGCAGCACATTTACCGGGTCATTTCTTATCCGCGTTATGATGGCGAATACGAGATCACCAATTGGTACACGGCAACCCATCCAGAAACCCCTTACCAGGGGAATATCATCGTGGCGAGACCGGGGCCTAACAGGAGCCGGATCACCATGTACAACGCGCGCGTCACCGTCCGGGACGCAGACGGGCATGCGGAGAAGCGGTGGCTGGCGACCGAGAGCGAGTTCAGAGACGTGCTGCGCGGTGAATTCGGACTAAATATGTCCGATGAGCAAGTCGATCAGTGCGTCGGGATTATGAAGGCGAAAGGAACAGGAGACGCTCCTCACCCCTTCTTCGCTTAAGCTATCGTCGATCTCTGGAATGGGTCAAACTCGGAAGTCCGCGGTCCATGGTAGATGGTCCGCTCTGTGAGCGGACGCCGCGGCATGTCTCAAACGGGCCACAACTCATGCAATGCAGCAAACGGCACGTAGTGACCCTGAATGTCGACGACATCGCGCCAAGCTGCGATGCAGTCGACCGCGCAAGCGTCCGACAGAAGAAAACTGGCCGGCCGGTCAAATTCGAACTTACGGAATCCACCCGCCAAGCGGCGCTCTGTGGTCATTTGGGTAGACCTGAGGCGCGCATTGCTTCGATGAGCGGTCCCGCGAGCACCGGCACGCAACCGATGGCGGCGCACTGACCGGTGCTGCTGAAGTTGGGTTGAAGTTGGATCACACGCTCGGCAGCCGCCTTCGCATCGTCCATTCGACCGAGTTTAGCAAGCGCCGCCGCCAGGAACATGTGGGAGACGCTGAAACCCGGTTTGCTACGAATGGCCCGTTGCGCTGCCACCGCAGCATCTGCATAGCGCCCCCGAAGAAAGTGACCCATGCAAATACCGTGCAGCGCCGCTGTAATCCACGGATCGAGCGGACTAAGGCGGATGCCCCGCTCGCCCCAGTCGATTGCACGCTCGGCTTCCCCTCCCCAGCCCAAAATCAACGCGCCCCAAGAATATGCCCACGCTGCCGATGGGGAGATTGCAAGAGCGGCCTCGAACGTCTCCTGAGCCAAGGTACGGTTATGTTCGACAAGACCAATCGCGATTGCGGCATAAACAAGTGCTGGAGCATCGTCGGGGCCAAGTGCCACTGCAATATGCGCGTGCCGTATCGCCGCTTTGCGATTGTCTTCACGCCTTCCCGCTCGGAGATATAGTATCTCGTTGCAAAACGCCGTTTGGCCGTGCGCAAGCGCGTAGTTCGGCTCGAGTAAAAGTGCGCGCTCAAGGAGTGGCACTGCCTGCGACGCGCCTTCCGGCATTCCAGTATCCACTAAAGGCGTCGCACGTAGCAGAAGGTCGTAGGCGTCGAGATTTTCGGGCCGTTTGCGCTTGGCCCGTTCAATTTCGGCTTGGCGCACGCTGGGCTCGATTGCGGCGACGGTGCTTAGTGTAATCTCATCCTGCAAGGCAAATATGTCATCGACGGCGCGGTCGTAACGATCTGCCCAAATGTGTGCGCTGGTCTCCGCGTCAATGAGCTGCGCTGTGATCCGCACTCGTTCATTCGCCTTTCGCACGCTCCCCTCCAACACGTAACGAACACCTAGTTCCCGTCCAACTTGCCTGATGTCAACGGACCGTCCCTTGTATGTGAACGTTGAATTGCGGGCGATCACGAACAGCCATTTAAAACGAGATAGCGCGGTGATGATGTCTTCCACCATACCATCAGCAAAGTATTCCTGTTCTGGATCACCGCTCATATTCTGGAAAGGCAACACGGCAATGGAGGGTTTGTCAGGGAGCGATAGAGCTTTGAAAATATCTGCGGATCGCATTGCGACCACACCGACAGCTTCACCGAGCCCAGTCGCTGTGTACGCCCTCACCGGCTCTTCGATGTTTTTGACCTGCTGTGCCCCAAGATCAGTGAAGGCGATGGGCAGAACCTTTCTGACTTGCCCGTAGGTCTCACCAGAGACGCAAACGCCTCCCGGTTGCGCCAAGGCTTGCAACCGTGCAGCGATGTTCACGCCATCGCCGAACAGATCGCCCGCGCGTACCATGACATCTCCCACGTGAATGCCGATGCGGAAGTTGATGCGTTTATCGGGTGACAGCCCGGCATTCGCTTCAGCCAAGGCGGCCTGCGCTTCGACCGCGCACTGCACGGCATCGACAGCGCTCCCGAACTCCGCAAGCACACTGTCGCCGGCCGTGTTTGCGATGCGGCCCCGGTGCTCAGCAATGGCCTTGTCGAGGATCGCGCGGCGCTCGGTCAGCCCCCTCAGCGTCCCGACCTCGTCCGCACCCATCAGGCGGCTGTAGCCTTCCACGTCTGCCGCGAAGACCGCCACTAGCCGCCGCTGAACGTCATCTAGGTCCGACAGAGCGTTGCCCCCCCGAGTGTGGCGGCTATTCTGCGGCTCGCCTTACAACCCCGTCAACGGGAACAGGCACACCGTCTAGGGGAAAATAAACGCCTACTTAATACCAGTTGCAACACCGCGAGATGTCCGCAATGGGTCACAGGCGGACGATCGAAGTTAGGCCAGCAACTGTCCGTTCTCGCCTTGAAAGCGGACCATTGCTCCGCGCTCAGCCGGGGCAGCTTAGGGCCAATAGGCGACCTCGTTACTCCGTCTGTAACACGGACAATTGAACGTCCATCCCTGCCTCACCCGCAGCCGCAAAGAATCGGCGACAATCTTAGCGAGTTGGCCGTTTAATGGTCAGAATGACAACTGCCTATTGCAGCCTCAATAGCTGGTTTTGCCTGGCGCTTGTCGCGGCCTTCGGCTCTGCTGCCCCACTAGGCCGGCAAAGACCAGGGCGACGACTGCGACCGAGACGACGATGATCGTGCCTGAAAATGCGTAGATTGTCGGCGAGGCACCCGAATTCATCGCGCCGAACATATAAAGCGGAAGCGTGTTCTGGCGACCGGCCAGGTAGTAGGCGCGCGCCTGCTCGTTCAGTGAAAGCAGAAATGCAAAGACGAAGCTTGAGATGAGATTGGTGCGCATAAGCGGCAGAGTTATGTCGACGAAGGCCCGTATCGGCCCGGCGCCGAGGTCGCGGGCCGCCGCGATGGTGCTGGGCCTGACCGCCGAGAGGCCGATGAGCGAGACCACAGCGGCGAATGGCAGCGTCCACAGAAGATGTCCGATTGCTATGGTGACCCAAGATGGGGCGAGACCGACAACTCTCAGAGTCGCCGACAGACCGAGGCCCTCAATCGTACCCGGGACGAACATGGCCGAGAGAATGACGAGGAGGAATACGCCGCGCAGGCGCGTCATCGCCCGGTAGGCGAGCGCAGCAGACAGGCCGATCGGCGTCGCCAGTGCGGCTGTTGCGAGCCCGACCAGCGCGCTTTCCTTGAGAGCCCCGGCGAGGCGGCCATCGTCGAGAAGCGCAAAATACCATTTGAGGCTATAGCGGCTCGGCGGAACGAGTCCAAGCTGCGCGTCCGGGTTCAGCGATGCAAGCAGCAGGTACAGTACCGGCGCATACATGATTGCTAGGCTCAGCGCCGTGATAGTGGTGAACAAAAGCCGGCCGCCGCTGGTGCGTCCCCTGACGATTGCATCGAAGCTCATATGCCGAGGCTTTCGAACAGGCGCGACAGCCTGAGCGCGCGATTTGCGATGATGATGAGGACGGTGAGCAGAGTGATGACAACCGTAGCGATGGCGAAAGCGAGGGGGAAATTCACCACTCTCAGTACATCGTTGATCATGATGGAAATGGAAGAAGCTCCAGCCCCTCCAAGAAGCTGGATCTCCATCGACGTGCCAACGGCGACGACGAATACGAACAAAAAGCCCGCCACGATTCCTGGCAGGACGAGCGGTAAGACGATGGTTGCGAACACGGTCCAGAAGCCTGCGCCAAGGTCCTGGCTTGCACGAATCACTGAATGTTCGATCCGCGCGAATGCCAGCACAATGGGAACTATCGCGAATGGCAGATAGGCGGCGACCATCCCCAACAGAACCGCAAAATCGGAGAACAAAAGCCATTCGACTGGAGTCACCACAATTCCAAGGCTCATCAGCGCGTTGTTGATGATGCCCTGCCGACCAAGCACGAGGCGCCATGCAAAGGCGCGCACGAGGCCGCTCGTGAAGAATGGAATGGTGAACAGTGCGAGGAGGAGCGCGGCCCGGCGCGGTCCGCTCAACAGACCGATGAGCCCCGCGGCCGGAACTGCGAGCAGCGTGGAAGCCGTAGCCGTCAGTGCGGCGAGCCCCGCCGTGCGCAGAAAGACGGTTGCTCGTCCGTTCTCGAAGAGGGCCGCATATGACGCGAATGACCAGGCGGGCTTGATCCAGTAGGTATCGGGATCGAAGCTCCAGAAACTCCACGTCGCGATCAGTGCCAGCGGAATGAAGCCCACCCCCACAAAGACCGCGAGCGACGGGAGCGCGAGGAGGAAGCCCGCCGGCCAGCGGGCGTCCACGCTTTCGCGGAGCCCCGGTTCGTGAGGCACTACGCGTTCCTCAATCTCTGCCACCATGTTTCGTAGAGCTGGAAATTGTCCGGCCGGGTGTTTTGCCAATAGATCTTGCCGGCAAACTTTTGCTTCACATGGTCGGCCAGTTTCCGGACGCCCGCCGGATCGAAAGCATTCGCATGAGCCGTCGCGTAGGCGACGTTGTTGTCGGTGGGAACGACGTAGCCGCGCAGCAGGCCGAGCTTGCAGCCGTAGAATCCCGAGAAAAGGGCATTGACCAACTGATGGGCCGCCTTTGTACGCCCGCGGACCACCGCGCTCTTCAGCAGGATGGTATTGTTAGCCCATCCCTCGTAGCCTTCCCTCGGCACGGCATAATAGCAATCGACACCCCGCATCCGCGCGGCATAAACAATAGGTTCCCAGCCGGTCATCACCCAGACCTCCTGGTTGGCCAAGAGCTGGAGACCCTGTTCCCAACCGTTCCAGAACGTGCGGAACTGGCGGTCCCGCTTGTGCTTGATCAGGAATTCCATGACCAGCCCGAGCTCGTCAGCGGTCAGGTTGCCGGGCTCGGCAATCTTCGCATTCTCGGAGTTCTTCAGATAAATGGCGGTAAAGATGACGCTGTTGATCCAGGCGTCTTCCATGGCGGTCTTGCCMTTCAGCTTCGGATCAAAGATGGCGCCGTAGCTGTCGACGCTGCCAGCCTTGTCTCTTATGGCGATGATGGAATCGGCATTGATGACGGTCGGAATTCCGTAGGCCTTGCCATCGTGGGTCAGGTAGGGAATGTCCTTCGCCCACTGCCACACGCTCGCATAATTCTGGATTTGCGAAATGTCCCAGGGCGCAATCAGGCCGCGTCTCGCGAGTTCCTTTTCGCTGCCTCCCTGGAGCCCTGCGACATCATAAATGTCGTTTGCGTTGCCAGCCGCCAGCTTGGCAACGACCGGCCCCGGGTCATTGCCGTTATCGGTGAATTCGACTTTGACACCGCTGTCGTATGCAAAGGTTCTCCAGCCGTCGTCGCCGATATCGAGCGTGCCGGTTGCCCAAAAATTGATCTCATCTAACGCTCGGGCGGCGCGCGGTAGGCCCAAACTTCCGACTGCCAGCGCGCCAGCGCCAAAAACACCGTTCTGAACAAGCTGGCGGCGTGTTAACTGGGAGAATACGCCCGGTGGAAAGCCATTCCCGATGCTGTGCGCCATTGTCCAAGCTCCTCGGGAGCCTCCCGGCTTGATGCATATCATAGTTCAGGCGCCTTCGCAGGGGCGGCGCTGGGCGGATATCAGGGCTCGACCAGCGCGTCCGGTAGCAACAGCGGCTTCATGGGTTCCCACACAATCTCAATGCTGCTACCTGATGCGGGTACCGCGACACCCGGATCTGCGGAGATGAGAAACTTGAGCGCTTGACCGTCAACCAAGCGGCTCTCAACCTCGACGTCTCGGCCCTTGTAGGCGGTGGAAATGACCGTGAGCGGCCCGAGATCACTTCGTTCTTTTGGGTCTGCGATCCTGATCCGCTCGGGTCGGAGGACCAGCACATAATCGTGCGCCGGGTCACGGCTGACGGGCGGTTCACAGCGGATATCTCGTCCGGCGACGCGCGCATGCCAGTCGGCAATGCCGGAATCGACGCGCTCCGGCTTCAATATTGCGTCGAACCCAACGAACCGCGCGACGAAGGCATTGGCCGGTCGTTCGAAGACTTCGCGCGGCGTACCGATCTGTTCGATGCGGCCCGCTCGCAAAACGATAATTCGATCGCTTAGAGACAGAGCCTCATCCTGATTGTGAGTGACGGCAAGGATGGTCGCGCCGAGCCGTCGGTGCAGACG
>NZ_JBFUES010000028.1:0-17732 GCF_056403875.1 Bradyrhizobium sp. P2_E8 | reverse complement strand
GGATACCCTTGAGYGGATTTCGCATCTGGGTTMCGTCTATAAAGCTCTCGGGATCCTGCTCGATTCGCCCGAGGCCGCCGTGCGCTGGATCCGCCGGCCGAACCGCTATTTCGAGGGAGCATCGGCCCTCGACGTCATGCTCACCGGCAATCTGAGCGACATCATCAGGGTGCGACAGTACGTCGACGCCCAGCGCGGAGGGTAAGTTTGGAGTATCCGCAAATCTCAGTCGACGGCCAGTATCGTCGGTTGATCCCCTCGAAATGGCCGACGATCCACCTCTACGAGAAATTCGGTTCTCAGGAGATGCAAGCGCATGCCGCCGAGCTCGAGACGCTCACCAATCCCCGTCTTGCGGCAAAGGCCCGCATCACCGGCGGCGACATTTCGGCCGACTCCAATTCTCCCAGGCTGCAACACTGGAACCATGCGCCATTTGCGTACCCCATGCCGGAAGGCACGTATTTGCTTCCGCCCCCCTATTCGGTCATGGAGCTTGCCGCCGACGAGCGCGGCGCCCTTGGCCGGGCGATTCTTCGACGCGAGGAATTTCTCTCCCGCACCGATGAGCCGGCCTGCGGCGTCGACATGAGAATGATCACGAACACGGTCGTCGGGAATTTCGTCGATCTTCGTGGACTGCCACCCGACACGTCGCAGACCGCAAGGTGGATGATGGGACGGCAGCTCTATGAGGATGGCGTTCACGGCATTCTCTTCAAGATGACCGAACTACCCGGCAGTGAGTTCATCTGTGTTTTCACCAACGAGGTTTTGGTGAACCATGGCGTCCAAGGCGCTCATTATCGCTTCCGATGGGATGGTCAGCGTATCGGCCGCCTGTACGATTTCGCCGCCGACCGGGACATCGATCGCAACGACATCATCGCCGAGTCGAAAGCCGCCTAGATCGCCTCCCATTTAAGGAGCGCCAAGATGCGCACGTGGCTGCTTGTTGCAATTTCGCTGATCGCCGCAGCCTTGTTTGGGCAAGCGCCGGAGTTCGCACAGCAGTATGCCCAACGCCTCGGCGGAGCTATCGACGAACTCGACCGCATCGTAAGTCACTTCGACGAGGACTCGCGACGTTCGGGGTATGACCGCCCCGGTGCGCTGGCGCTGATGGGCCGAAATCAAGAACAGCTTATCCGCGACCAGGCGACCAGAATGTCGGAGATGATCGATCGCCTGGCCAAGCTGCGAGCGCAGCAATCCGCGATGAGCCAGCCAGGCTCGTTCACCCGCGTCGCCGCCTTTGCGAACGGGTACGACCAGGACATTGCCAGGCGCACCTGGAGGGACTTTCAATTCGCCTTGCCTATCTCGGTCGATTCGGTGCTGTTCATGAGCGCCGGCTTCATCGCCTCGCTTCTCCTCCTTTGGTTGGCGGCAGTCGGACTTGGGCGCCTGGCGAGACGCGAAGCGTCGGCGCAATAGAGCGCAGGCGCGAGATCGAGGCGGACGCCGCAATGGACAACGCAAAGAAGCGGCCCAAAGGGCCTGACATCGGGCTCCATCAGACAAGGCGTCTATGCCAGCTCGATGAGGGCGAACGATTGGCGTTCATCGCCGAAGGCCTGCCAGTCATCCTGCGGAGTGCACAGGGCTTCTGGACCGCTGCAGAAAAACTTCAGGCGCACAGTCGGGAAGCAAAAGTCCTCGAGAATTATGCGGACGAAGAGGCCGCCAAGATCCTGATCCTGATCGACGCGGTGCGTTGCCCACCAAAACTCATTGCGTCCCGTCTGAACAAGATCGTCGGTTGGTTCTACAATCACCTAGCGCGGTTGATATATGCCGAAGCAGTTTCGTGGAAGCCAACGCACCTTGCCGAGCTTCGCGAATACGTGGATCGGCAACGACACGGGCACTATCTCGAAGGGCACGCCGGCGAATACATCGCGCCCAATTGGGCCATATATCAGCGCGACAGCCTGCTCTATGCCGATGTCGAGGCCTATCAGGACGGCAAACTGGAATGGAGTGCGCCGCGCGATCCACCCTACGGTCATTTCGGATCGTTTCGGCCGCGCGCGCTGCTCGTCACCGAGGCCATGGAGCAGGTCGGCATGTTCACGCCCGCCGGATTGAAGGCGGTGTCGGATATCTGGGGCAGCCTGGAATACAGGGAGAAAGAAGGTCACCACGACGGCAGAAGGCTGACCGAGCAATTGCTGACGCGGTTGCATGCCGAGGGCCTAATTCTGGATACAGCCAACGCTGAACATGCCGGGACACTGTACAATGAGTGGCAGATCCCGATGTACAACCTTGAATTCTCTCTCATCCCAGTATCGCTCGAGGAACTTGAGGCGGAACAGGAGCGGGAGTTGTGGTCCATGGTTGGCGATCCACGATAGGGGCAGCCGACAGCTCACCGCAACTGGCTGACCTGACAATCCATTCAGTCGCCTCTCAGTCGAAGACCACGGACACTTCCATCGGCGCGAAAAAAGGGGCGCGGGCAGTTGAGCGACGATCGTCTACCCACACTCCGGACCGCGGTGATCCAGGGCCCCCTGGCGTTCCAGATGCGCCGCTTCGCGGCGGCGCAGGCCAACGACTGCGGTCTCCAGATCCTGGACTTGCCACAGGTCGCCGCAAGACTCGCCGGTGGTTTCGCGATTCCGGCTTCGGCCGATCAGTTGGAGCCCGCAATTCAGGAGGCGCTCGACGAAGGCGGCTTCGACGAGCTCGAGCGCGTGCGACATCTGCCGGGCATGACGCGGGCGGTGTTCCGGACCCTGAGGAAGATCTGGGCGGCGGACTTCGATCTCTCGGCGCCGGGCCGTGACAGTCACCGCCGCATCGCGGACATGTCTCGGATAGAGGTCAGACTGAAATCGCGCTTGTCTCCGGCAGCGATGACGCCACGGGAACTGCGCGACGCCGCGCTGAAGCGCGTTCGACATGCGCCTCGGATCATCGGTGAGATGCGCATCGAGGGATTGTCCTTTATTGCGCCGGTCTGGCGACCGTTGATCGAGGCGCTTCGCCAGGTCGTCCCGGTCGAGTGGACCGCGCCGACCGGAGCCGACGCCGGCTGGTTCCGTGGCACGATCTCGAGGCTGGATCCGGCCTCGACCAAACAGCCCGCCGTCGTTTCGTGCGCCGACATCCGCCACGAGGTGGTCGAGAGCTTGAGATGGGCGCGGCAACTCATCGCTTCGGGCATCGCGAAACCCAACGAGATCGCGATCGCGTCGGCTAACACGATGGCGTGGGACGATCACTTTCTCGCATGCTCCGAAGGCACCGGCTTCCGCCTTCATTTTTCCCATGGAGTTTCGGCGCTCGCCTCGCGCGACGGACAACGCTGCGCGGCCTTGGCCGACGTCCTGATGCACGGCTTGAGTCAGCAGCGCGCTCGCCGGCTTTTCGCCGTGACCCGGGGACAAGGCCTGCCGCCGGACGAACTCCCGGACCGTTGGCTGGACGCCATACCGCGAGGCGCGGCGCTGTCGAGCGTGTCGGATTGGAGGCGCGCGCTCGAAACGGCAGACCGCCAAGCGCTTGGACGAGTTTCCGCCGACGCCACCCTACGCATCCTGGAGTTGCTCGCGAAGGGACCGGACGCGGCGGACGAGGCGGCGGCGATGTTCCTTCATGGACGCTCGCTCCGGATTTGGCAGGCCGCAACCCGTTCCGCACCGACTGATGCCATCGAGTTGTCGTTGCGGGGCATACGTCTCGCCTCGGATACGGATGCGGCCGATGCCGTCGTGTGGTGTCCGGCCGGCGATCTCGCCGCCGCACCCCGCCCCCACGTGCGCCTGCTCGGACTCACGAACCGAGGTTGGCCGCGGGGAAGCGGAGAAGATCCGGTTTTGCCTAACCATGTTCTTCCGGCCAACGCCTTCGACGTCGATCCGGTGTCGCGCGCGGACCGCAGGCATTTCGCTGTCATCCTCGCTGCCGCGTCCGGAAGCGCCGTGCTTTCGCGCGGCCGCCGAGGCCCGCAAGGCGGTCGTGTCGGTCGCAGCCCGCTGCTGCAGAACCGCAAAGAGACCATCCTACCACGCGAGCGGATTCCCGAGCATGCCTTCAACCATTCCGACCGGCTGCTGGCCCGCCCCGAAGAGGCAGCCGGCATCGATCAGGTCGGTTCGGCTGGCCGGTGCTGGCATGATTGGCACGTCGAGCGCCTCACGGACCACGACGGATGCTTCCAGCCGGGTCATCCCGCCGTCAAGCGTTCGATCGAGAGGATCCAGTCGGCGACCTCGTTGCAACGGCTCCTGCGAGACCCGCTGGGATTCGTCTGGAAGTACGCTCTCGGTTTCGACGTCCCACAGGAGCGCGAGCAGCCGCTTACGATCGCGCCCGACGAATTCGGCAAGCTGGTGCACGAGTTGCTTCGACGCGCCGTCGATGCCCTCGAACCGGAACCTGGATACGCGAAGGCGTCCGACATCCAGATCGAGAACGCGCTCGAGGAAGCGAGCAAGGTCGTTCACGCCGCGTGGCCCCTCGAACGTCCGGTCCCGCCGAGGCTGCTGTGGACCAATACTGTCGACTACGCGAAAGCGATGGCGCTGGCGGGCCTGCTCCGAAAGGACATCAACGAAGACGGCACGCGCAGTTGGACCGAGGTGGCGTTCGGTCAATCCGCCGGCTTCGAAGCCGGTCGCGAACTGCCGTGGGATCCGACGATACCGGTCACAATACCGGGCACGCCCGTTAGTCTGCGCGGCACGATCGACCGGCTCGACATGCGAAGCAATCCGTTTGCGGTCAGGGTAACCGACTACAAAACGGGAGCACCGCCCAAGAACGCGGCCCGCATCGTGATCGGCGGCGGTGCCGAACTGCAACGTGCCTTGTACGCGCTCGCGTGTCGGCAACTGCTCGAAGAAGAACTAAGGGTCTTGGCGAGGCTGCTGTATCTGGCCGGTGAGCCGTTCGAGGTCAGATTGCAGGATGTCGATGCCGCGATCGTCCGGATCGGCGACTTCGTGAGCGAGGTGGTGGCAATATTGGACCGAGGAAATGCGGTACCTGGAAGGCTCGCCTACGACAGGTCCAACGACCTTCGATTGGCCTTTCCCGCTTCGCCCGGTTACGAACGTCGCAAACGCATAGCATTCGACCGTGCTGCGGGAGGACTCTCCAAATTCTGGAGCACGCCATGACACCGCGCAACGACGACGGCGACCGCCGCCGCGCATTGACCGAGCTCGATTCGACGCTCCTGGTCGAAGCCGCCGCAGGCACTGGAAAGACGTCGCTGCTCGCGGGGCGGGTGGTTATGCTGCTCGCCGGCGGCGCGGCTCCGAGGTCTATCGCGGCGACCACCTTCACCGAGCTCGCCGCGGGCGAGCTCCGCCAACGGATCGCTCACTACCTCGACGCCCTGCTCTCCGGAACCGTTCCGGACGAAATGCAGTTCTGCATTCCGTCGAAACTGAAGGCGGCGCAGCGGAGATCGCTGGAGAAGGCGAGCGAGTTACTGGACGAATTGACCTGCTCGACCATACACGGCTTCTGCCACGACCTGCTGCGGACCTATTCCGTCGAGGCAGCGATCGATCCGGGCGCAGAAATTCTCGATCGCGATCAGGCCGATTTCATATTCGACGCGATCTTCGATCATTGGTGGCGCGATCGGCTCGACGAGCCCCGTCCGGCCGATGATGCGATCACGGTGGTGGCGCGAAAGGATCCGACCGGAGCCGAGAAGCTCCTGCGCGACTTCGCCAAATCGAGGCGACGCCATCGGAATGCCCGCCCCCTATCGCCCGACCTGGATGCCGACGCTCACCTCGGTTTCGGAGAGAACGTTCGCGAGTTCTGCCGCTGGTACGACCGTGTCGGGGGACCGCGCGACGCCGAAAGCGATATCGCCGATCTCGAAGCGTTGGCCACGCACTTCGAGCGCAGCTTTGCGGCGGGCCTCGACTTCGCGCGGTTGTGGGACGCGGCGCATCCCGCGACGCTGCCCTTGATGCGGTCCAAATCGTTCGATCTCCGCGAATACAGGCGACGTTCGATTTGGAAGCGCGCCAAGGGTGACGTAGAGGGTGGGCCTCTCGCCGACCAGGCTGAAGAGCATTATGCGCGATGCCGCGATGCCTACGGAACGCTGATGGGTCGGATCGCAACTGCGATCGTCAGCGTGTTTTCGTCCGAGCTCGACGGACTCCTTGCCGAATACGAAGCGTTCAAGCGGCGAGCGGCGGTAATGGATTTCGACGACCTGCTGTTCACCTGCCGCGAGGTCCTTCGCCGATATCCCGAGGTACGGGCCGCCGCCGGCAAACACTTCTCGCGTATACTGGTCGACGAGTTCCAGGACACAGACCCGGTGCAGGCGGAGAGTCTATTTCTTCTGGCAGGATCCGACGGATCTACCGGTGCTGCTTGGCAGGAGCGTCGCCTGAGACCTGGCCAACTCTTCCTGGTCGGCGATCCCAAGCAGGCCATCTACCGCTTCCGGGGAGCCGATCTCGCCACCTACCTCATGGTGCGGAACGCGATCGAGACCCAGTTTCCCGACAACATACTTCGGGTCACGGCGAATTTTCGCTCGAGACCGCGCATCCTCGAACACATCAACGGCTGCTTCGCGGGACCGCTCGCTGCGCAACAGGCAGGGTACGTCGCGCTGCAGGGCACGAGAGACGACGCGGATCACGGCTTTCCGAGCGTCGCCAAAGTATCCGTCGATCTGTTGCCGAACACCCGAATAGACACTAGCCGGGACGAAGAGGCTCGCGCTGTCGCCGAGATCTGCAGCCGCCTGATCGGCAACGTCGAACTGAAACTGAACAACGGCGGCAGCAGGCGCCTGACGCCGGGGGACATCGCCCTGTTGGCGCCCGTCTCGACCGAGCTGTGGCGCTACGAGCGAGCCCTCGAGGAGGCCGGACTACCCTTCGCGTCGCAAGCCGGAAAAAACCTCTTCAAGCGGCAGGAGGCCCAGGATCTAGTCGCGCTGGTGCGAAGTATCGTCGACCCGCGCGACACGCTGGCCTTGGGTGCCCTTCTGCGAGGGCCCCTGGTGGGTCTCTCCGAGCAGGATTTGCTCACGATCACCGCAAGCCTTCCCGTTCCGCCGGGCAGCGAGTCGGCCCGCCTCTCGCTAAACACCGACCCGACGATCATACAGAACGATCTCGCGCGAGAGGTGCTCGGCACATTGCGCGATCTTCGGCTCCGGCTGCGCGTCACAACGCCTGCGCTGCTGCTCGCCGAAGCGATCGAACGGCTTCGCGTGCGCGCCATCGTCGCCGGACGCAGTGCGGATCAGGCCGCGCGCTCGCTCGCCAACGTCGATGGTCTGCTCGAGCGCGCCGGAACCTATGGAGTGCGCGGGTTCGTGCAGTTCGCCCGGGATCTGGACGAAGATTGGTCAGCCGGCACCGGCTTCGCCGAGGGCATCGTCGAAGCGGACGGCCGATCCATCGAGATCGTGACAGTCCATAGCTCAAAAGGCCTTGAGTGGCCGGTCGTCATTCCTATCAACCGGGCTTCGATGCCGCGCCCGCCCGAGGCCTTCGTGTACCGCCGGAGCGACGAGAGCCTGCACTGGGCGCTCGGTCAGGTGACGCCGCCCACGCTGGAGAGCGCGCTGCAAGGAGAGAACCAGGAAAAGCGCGACGAGAACCTTCGGCTACTCTACGTGGCTTGCACGCGCGCCATGGAATTGCTCGTCATTCCCGACTTCTCCTGGTGCGACGAGAAGTCCTGGGCGAAGCAGCTCGACTTCGGGCTCGACCACATCCCTGAACTGGACGTCTCGAAGCTTCGTCGCGCTGTCGTCGCCACACCTAAGTCGAGCGAGAATCGACAGTCGGCGGAGGTCTTCGCCGAAGAACAGTCGCGGATCGAGCGAGGCTCTCCGCCGATTGTATGGATCAAACCCAGCGAGAGCGATCCGGATGTCCTGTCGACGCAGCTCCCGGATTCCACCGAAGATGGAACGCTCGACGCCCTGGTGCTGATCCAGGGAAGTCGCCTGCGCGGCATCATTCTGCACAAGCTCATGGAGGAGCTGGTGACCGGAGAACTCGCCGCGATAGCAAGCGATATAAGAGAAAGGGCTCACGACCTTTGCCGGCAGCTCGCCACGGACGCGACGCCGAACGGCAAGCCCGATCCCGACGAGATGGCAGACACCGCCCTTCGCACCTTCACCCTACCCGAATTACAGCCGTTCATTCATCGGCTCGTTGCGGAAGTGCCGTTGTATGGCGCAACGGGCGCTGGCGCCAGCGGACTGATTTCCGGGCGCGCCGATGCGGTCGCTTTGGCAGACGACGGCGATCTGGTCGCGTTCGATTGGAAAAGCGACGTTGCGCCGAGCGGACGAGATCGCATGGCCTATCGAGAGCAACTCGGTCAGTATCTTCATGTCTTGGGCGCACAGCGCGGCGCGATAGTGTACATGACATCTGGCCGCATCGACTGGATCACCGCGAAAGGTTGAGGGGGCAGCCCGGCACACATCGCGTAGTTCTCATCGACGAATTCCGTCTGCTGTTCCGGACGCGCATCCGTCTGCCAGCGCCTCGAGCAATCGATCGACGAAAATCGCCTGTCCCTTGAGGATTTTCCGTCTCGCGTCGGCAACGGCGAACCAAGCCTCTCGGTCGATTTCCGGAAAGGCCCGACGGCGTCCGGAACGTGGCGGCCACTCCATCTCGAAGGTGTTGCTGCGGATGAGCGCGACATCCCAATCGCCTTCGACGGCCCACGCCTGGACGACCTTGCCGCCCGGTTGCCGTGCCTCTCCGAGTGGCAAGAAAGGTCCCTCGGGGTTGTGTCCAGTTTCTTCGGCGAATTCGCGCCGAGCGGCGGACAGCGGCGCTTCATCGGCGCCAATCAGACCTTTCGGGATGCTCCAGGCTCCGTCATCCTTGTTCTGCCAAAATGGTCCGCCTGGATGACCGAGCAAGACTTCGAGATCGGTGGCGTGTCCTCAAAACAGGAGTAGCCCCGCACTTTGCGGCTTACGTGAAGCCATCGCGCACGCTAGGCCGACTTCCGCTGCGGCTTGGACGTCGACTTCTTGGCGGCGGCTTCCTTCGGCTTCTTGCCGGCGATCGGCATCAGCATTTCCTTCTGGCCGGCTACCGCCTTGCGCGGTTTCTTGGCCGACTTCTTCGGCGCTTCTTTCGCGGTCGCCGCTCCTCCAATGCTTTTGCGTAGCGCGTCCATCAGGTCCACGACGTTCTCGCCCCGAGGGCGTTCTTTCGCGGTGACGGTCTTGCCGGCTCGCTTCTGGTTGATCAGATCGATGAGGGCGGTTTCATACTGGTCTTCGAACTTGTCCGGCTCGAAGTGCCCCGCCTTCTGATTGACGATGTGCTTGGCGAGATCGAGCATGTCCTTCGTGACCTTCACGTCCTGAATGTCGTCGAAATACTCCTTCTCGGAACGGACTTCGTAGGGATAGCGCAGCAACGTTCMCATCAAGCCCTTGTCCAGCGGATCGAGCGCGATGATGTGCTCGCGATTAGTCAGCACCACGCGACCGATCGCGGCTTTGTTCATCTCCCGGATCGTTTCGCGGATGACCGCGAATGCGTCGTGACCGACTTTCCCATCCGGCACCAGGTAGTAGGGACGGATCAGATATCTCGGGTCGATCTCGCTGCGGTCGACGAACTCGTCGATCTCGATGGTTCGCGTCGATTCCAGCGCGACATTCTCGAGCTCCTCCTTCGTCACCTCGATGAAGGTGTCGGTGTCGACCTTGTAGCCCTTGACGATGTCCTCGTTGGCGACCTCTTCACCGGTGTCGGCATCAACCTTTGCGTACTCGATCCGGTGGCCGGTCTTCCGGTTGAGCTGGTTGAAGGAGACCTTTTCGGAATCCGACGTGGCCGGATAGAGCGCGACCGGACAGGTGACGAGGGAAAGACGCAGGAAGCCTTTCCAGTTAGCCCGGGGGGCCATGGCGGGGGAACTCCGATACTGATGCCGGATTCGAGACGAACGGTCCGGCTTGGTTCCGACACCGCGCTCCTACCAAAAGGATGATTTTTCTCGCCGCGGGCTTGAGCGGACTCGACTTTTGTTCACTTTATGTTCTAATTCAGAATGACCGACCGACCCGCGAGCTGGCGCATGCCGACCCCGAAGCAGATGGAAAAACTGGCCGCTGACGCCGCGCGCAGGCCGACTCCCTCCGCCGCGGCTCCAGATGCGCCACTCCCGGCCGAATACTGGGAATCGGTCCTCAAAGATCCTCGCGCCGGCGCGACCGGGGCCGAGATGCGGCAGCGTCGTCTTTCGGAAATCCAACGCCACGTCCTGCGCATCTCCTGCCGCCGCTGCGAGCGAACCGTAGAAATCCAGACCGCCGATGCAGTCCGATTGTATGGCGGCAACGCGGTCTGGAAGGACGTCGCGCAGCGGCTGCTCGACAACACCTGCCAGCAGCGCACCGGCAGGCATGAAGAAGACGGGTGCTGGCCGGCGTTTGAGACGCCGTAGCCCGCTCTGGATTTGCCGGTCCGATCTCTTTGCGCCTGGATGTCCGGATGGCCCCGAAGTATCACCCAACGCCCCTGTCGGGCGGCGACCGAAAGGCTCTGGCGAAAGAGCTCGGAAAGGCACGCGCGATGGCCAACATCCTGGCCGCCCAATCGGCGGAAATGCGGGCCAAGGGCGAAGCAATGATCCAGCAGGCTGACAGGTTGCTTTGCGAAAGCTGGAATGAGCGCATATGGAGCGACGGTGAACCGATCGATCCGTCGCCCACCATCGACCAGGCGGTGAATGGCGGCTTCCCCTGGCTGGAGATCAGATGCGCGCGCTGAAAGACTCCGAGCGACGTTGACCTCGCGGCAATGAAGCACCCACCGACCACCTTCGTGCACGATCTCGCCAGCCGGCTGCGCTGCCGCAAATGCGTCAAGGCTGGCCGGCGTCCTTCCGCGACTCTGCTACAACTGGCCTGGCAGCCGCGCCACCCTCGGACCGAAGCCTGACCGATGTGCTGGTGTGGACGGCCTCTCATCCCCGCGGTTTGATGGCGCTCTTGGCCTCACAGAAAGATGAGAGGAAAGTCTAATGAATATTCCCGTTCGTATCGGCATGGATACCTCGAAGTCGGTGTTCCAGCTTCACGGTGTTGATGAGAATGAGGTGGTGGTCGTCCGTCGCCAATTTCGGCGAGCCGAGATGATCCGTTACTTTGAGCGGCTTCCGCCGGTTCTCGTCGCCATAGAGTCTTGTGGCAGCTCGCACCATTGGGGTCGCCTGCTGCAGTCGTTTGGGCACGAGGTAAAGCTAATCCCGCCTCAGTATGTGAAGGCCTACGTGAAGCGCGGCAAGAACGACGCGGCCGACGCCGAGGCACTGTGCGAGGCGGTCACCCGGCCCAGCATGCGGTTCGTACCGGTGAAGTCGAAGGAACGGCAAGCCGCTTGCATGTTGATGACTGTGCGTGAACGCCTGGTCAGCGTGAAGTCGCAGCTCTCCAATGCTTTCAGGAGCTATGCCGCTGAGTTTGGTATCGTCGGGCCCGCCGGCCGGCAGAACGTCGCGGCACTCATTAAACGTGTGCTCGAAGACGAAAGCCTGCCGGAAATGGCGCGGGATCTCTTCCGCCTTCAGGCGGACGAGTATGCCGCGGTCCAAGCTCGCCTAGCGAAGATCGAGGCCAAGCTGATGAAGTGGTATCGCGAGGATGACGTCAGCAGGCGTCTTGCGACAATTCCTGGCGTCGGTCCGATCGGGTCGTCGATGCTCAGCATGAAGGCGCCGCCACCCGAGACCTTCAGATCGGGTCGCGACTTTGCGGCATGGCTCGGGCTGACACCCAAGGATCATTCAACTGGCGGCCGGCAAAGGCTCGGCGGCATCACAAAGGCCGGAGATTCTATACTGCGATCGACGTTGATCGTCGGTGCGACCGCGCTGCTGAGGCATGTCCGAAAGGGCCGTCATAAGCCCACACCATGGCTCGCTTCGCTGCTGGAGCGAAAGCCGCCAAAGTTGGTCGCGGTGGCCTTGGCCAACAAGTTTGCCCGCATCGCTTGGCGCTTGATGATATCGGGCGGCGTGTACAACCAGCCGGTGGCCGCCATGCCGACTTGATCTGAAATCGGCCCGCGAGCAAGGTTGCTCGGCGGATTGCCCACGAACTTGCAGGACGCAGTAGATGGAAGGACCGATCGGTCGATACGCGCGAACTTCCGAAGATTACACTGGCACCAAGAATGTCGCCCATGTGCTTGGAGCGTGCGTAGCGAACACCATCTCGGCCAGCGGGCTTTGTCCGCGCAAACAGGCCGGACATCTGATAGCAAGCGATCTGGCCAAAAGTCTGCTACAATCCTGACAAGTGGGGGGCCGTCCACATCTGCAATCTCTACTCGATCACCACCAACCAGGCCGCCATTAGCGCGCTGTTCCGCGTCGTGAACCGATACGTTGGCAATCTGGCGCCGATGCCGGGGGTCTTTCCTGATTACAAGGCACCGATCGTGCGCAACGGGGCGGAGGGCCGCGAACTCACCAGTGCGCGGTGGGGAATGCCGTCGTCGTCAAAAGCGCTGATGGACGCCACCAAGAAACGAGCCGAGAAGCTGCAGGCCAAGGGCAAGACCGTCGATTTCAAGGAGCTGCTCCGGATGGAGCCGGACGGCGGCACGACGAACATCCGCAACGTGAAGAGCAAGCACTGGACGCGATGGCTGGGGACCGAAAACCGCTGCGTGGTGCCGTTCAACTCGTTCAGCGAGTTCAACAAGGCCGAGGGCGGTGATATCTGGTTCGCACTCGATGAGACCCGTCCCCTCGCCTGCTTTGCCGGCATCTGGACCAGCTGGACGTCCGTTCGGAAGGTCAAGGAAGGCGAGACGACCAACGACCTCTACGCGTTCCTCACGACAGAGCCGAACGCAGAGATCGCCCCCATCCACCCCAAGGCGATGCCGGTGATCCTGACAACGCCAGACGAAGTGGAGGTCTGGATGACGGCCCCTCCGGACGAGGCCCTGAAGCTGCAGCGGCCGCTTCCGGACGGCACGCTCCAGATCGTCGCCCGCGGCGTCAAGGAAGATACGGCCGGGCCAGCCACATGACCATCGAGGACGATGACGACCAGGCAGCTTCCCTGGGCCGTCAACGCAAGATCATCCACATCGACATGGACGCCTTCTATGCATCCGTCGAGCAGCGGGACAATCCGGATATCCGCGGTAAGCCGGTCGCCGTCGGCGGATCCCGGGAACGCGGCGTCGTAGCGGCGGCCAGCTACGAAGCGCGCAAGTTCGGCGTGAGGTCGGCCATGCCGTCGGTTACCGCGAAGCGGCACTGCCCCGATCTGATCTTCGTCAAGCCCCGCTTCGAGGTGTACAAGGCGGTCTCCCAGCAAATCCGTGAAATCTTCGCAGAGCACACACCGATCATCGAGCCGCTGTCGCTGGACGAGGCCTACCTCGACGTAACCGAAAATCTGCAAAGCATTCCATTGGCGCGGGACGTCGCGTTGGCGATCCGTGCGAAGATCAAGGAGGTAACCGGCCTCAACGCTTCGGCTGGCATTTCCTACAACAAGTTTCTGGCGAAGCTGGCGTCCGACCACCGCAAGCCTAACGGCCAGTATGTCATCACGCCCGAGATGGGGCCGGCCTTCGTCGAAGGCCTACCCGTGGACAAATTCCACGGCATCGGGCCTGCGACCAGCGCCAAGATGAATGCGCTGGGCCTCTACACGGGACGTGATATGCGCAATCAGTCGCTCGAATTTATGCAAACCAATTTCGGCAAGGCCGGAACCTATTACTATTGGATATCGAGGGGTGTCGACAACCGCGAGGTCAGAGCCGACCGCGTGCGTAAATCCGTGGGTGCAGAAAATACGTTCTCTACTGATCTCACTGAGTCCGAGGCCATGGTGTCGGAACTGCAGCCTTTGATCGACAAGGTCTGGCGGCATTGCCAAGAAAAGGGCTCGCGGGGCCGGACAGTAACGCTGAAGGTCAAATTTGCAGACTTCGAGATTATGACACGCAGCAGGTCTGTCCCCACCGCCGTGTCGAGCAGAAGCGATCTGGAGCGCATGGTCATCAGCCTGCTCGAGAACGAAACGCCTCTTCCAAGACCGGTTCGGCTCTTAGGTATCTCACTCTCATCGCTACACCCCGAAGATGGCGCGGAGCCACAGCTGGATCTGCCAATCTAAACCGTGTGGATTACTACTTTGTTTCGCTGTTTCAGCTCGTCTCCCATCATGCCAATCTCCTACTCATATGTGTTCGCGACGGAAGTCTTCCGGGATCGGCTTCCCTTCCTCTAGTCGCTTTTCGCGGGCCTCTCCTACCTTCACCCCCTCGTTCAAAACATAGAGCAGGGTGACGGCACCGTTAATTCGCCCTCCCAGGTCGAAGCGGCTCTCGGAATCCATATAGTGCCCGGCGACGGCGTTGAGGACGGCAGTTAGCGACAACAACGCCGTTTTCACTTTCAGCCTACTCGCGTCCGCGAGCGGCGTGGTCGGTTGTTCGAGCGCGAGCTGCAAGTCGCTGTGAGCAATCCTTCGGTTTCGCCAGTCGCGGCAAAATGCAGTCTCCGAAACCGCATCCGCGACGAGCTGCGTTACCCGAGCCTTCAGCTTCGCGTCGCCTATCAACGGCGGCAGCGCTTGGATGCTCAGGTTCTGTCTACCAGCCCTACCGGTCTTCGCCGGGTCGGTGAGACGCGAGATCCGAAGCAGCGTTAGCTCCCATAGCTCGTCTTGAAGCATGTGAAAGAAGGCCGGCGCCGCTCGATTGAGTAGGTCGATGCGCTCGGGCTTGCTGCCGAACAGCTCGACATACTCTTTCCAATACACGTGAACGACCGCTACCGATTGCCAGAGGGCTGAGTACAGCGAGCCAAGCGGCCCACCCATGGCCGCTATGTTCGCGGCTTTCGCCTCGTCCGCCGTGTGGCTAGTCATCAGAAGCCTACTTCCACTGGACCCAGAGCTTCTGAGTTTCCGCCAAGAAGTCGAGATAGCCCTGGATAGGCCAAGACGTGTGGCTGTTGTCGCGAACGAGCGGATGGATACCGTTAGCGCACATGAGGGCGCCGGCATCTGGCGGACTGTTGAGCCAGCCCCAGCATTTATCGACCGTGTTCGCGTAGCTCACGCCGAACTCGCTTACTGGCACGTTGTAAAGCATGCCCTCAATGAAGTAGGAGGGGGCGACGCCGCTCTTTATCTTCCCGTCCCGAATGAGCCGATTGCGCATGTTCTTGAAGATGCGCACGGTCGGTTTGAGCCACTCGGCCGTCGCCTGATGTTTCCGCGTCATATTCTCGGAATGCTGCTTCGGGTAATTGACGATTTCAGTCCCGTTGGTCGTGATGAATAGAACGCCCTCGACGCACTCTTTGTCCTGCTCGCTGTAGTAGCGGGAATACTTCTTGTGCGGCGCGACCAGCAGAATGTCGGAGCTGCGCCGAGTCCCATTCGCCTTAAGCCGCAGGGCTTTCTTTCCCGAGGTGTCCAGGTCGCTTCCGTACTGCTTGTCGAGCCGCGCGACTACATCGGTCCGAAATGACTTCAGGGTGTATTCGGCAGGGGTTGGATACGCGGTTTTGAATGCCGTTTTTTCCGGCCCTGACAGAGCGTCGATGTTGTAGTGAAACAGACCTCGGGTGCGCAGGACGATATCGACGTCGCTATCCGCGCCGTAGACGTTCGTATCGTTGCCGTATGACCCTTGCAGGAACGAGTCGATGCGTCGGGACGAATAAGGCGCGTCCTTGTGTTCGATGACGCCCTTAATCGACTGATACGTTGCCGCGGACTGCGCGGCGGCGCCTATGTGCGTCCACGTCTCAAGCTGAGTCTCAGGAATTGCCACGCCGCTCTCCTATAGAATCTTCCTCAATGCATTTTCATAGTCGCGAAACGATTGCCGTCCCCGCTGCCAGAGCTGGTCCAGCTTCGCCAGGTCATGCTCGAACAGATCCGTCGCCATCTCAGGCTCGGTGTACCGGGTGCTTATTCGTACCGTGTCGATATCCTGAAAGAGAATGAGACGAAGCTGGTTCATCGACTGCGTGTTGATTTCGAGAACCCGTTGCAGCAGCCGAACCGTGAAGAGATAGCCTATCCAGCGCATCGCACTGAACACGCCCTTTTTCGGCGCGGGATATTCGCCAACACCCACGCTGACCACGCGTATCTGCTTACGGTCAAATTTCAGCGCGTTCGTCGCGTCCGCAATCGCGTACAATGTCGGATTATTCGCGCAATAGCCGCCGTCGATGAGCACAATCGACTCGCCGCCACTCGTCGTCACGGTCTTCTTCCTGAAGAATGGATATGCCGAACAAGACGCTTGCACCGCGTCTGTTATCTTGCAGCCGAAACCCGGCACGAAATTCGGCTTGTCGCCGTGTGCCTGGTCGACAGAGGTCTTGAAAATCATCGGTGTCTCGAACGCCCAGCGCGTCGCGACGATGCCGACGTTGGTCTTTGTAGCTGCGAAGTCTTGGTCCTTGAACACATGGTCGGCGAGAGCCTGCAGCGCCGCCGTCTTGTTGCCCGGCAGCCAAAACTTCATGACCTCGACGACATGCGTCTTGTAGAGTTCCAGAATCTCATCGACCGAATGCCCGAGCGCGAGAAGTGCCGCGATAATCGAGCCCGTGCTGGTGCCGTAAATCAGGTCGAATCGCTGATGCAGCGGGCCGACCATTCCCTCTATGCCCTTCAGGACCCCAAGGGTATAGAATCCCTTTGCACCCCCGCCATCGAGGCTGAGGATGCGGCAAACCTTGGGTTCTTCTGTCTCCACCATTACCCGCCCGTTGTGTTAGGCCGACTCGGCACCTGCAACGGGAAATATACCTGTTCTCGGTACGTTCATGGGAACATTTCTGCGTATTCTCGTTATTCACAACCTTCATTCCAGGCTGTGGGCGCCATGAGCCTCTGTTTTTTCGGCGGCGGCACCTTCCCTCACAATTTCCGCAACCCACGGCGGGCTCCCGCGCCTACCGAGGGGCGCTCCCTTGATGAAGGCATAGTCGCGCAGCGCGTAAGCGATGCCGGTCTCAAGATCGAAGCGTCTATTCGCATCGTCGCGAGCTTTTGATCGCGCCGGATCGACCAACCGGCCGCGCCCCGAAAGAGGGGGCGTGAATCCCGACGCCTCTGTTGTCGACGCCGCGCGGCCGAGCCTAATCACGCTTGCCCACATTGAATGAGATTCAAGGCGGGCTCTTCGCTAGACGACCTTGCGCAAGGTGTCGGCCCTGCGTTTTACGCCGACCTTGGGATCGAGTGACAGCGCTTCGTCGTAGCAGGCGAGCGCTTGGCGGAGCTCGGCCAGCGCCTCGAGGCAGGTGCCGCGCGACCGCAGCAGCCGCGCCCGCGTGCGGCTATCGTCGGGGCGAAGTTTGCCGAGCGCGACATCGGTCGCGGGCAACACCTGGCCGGCGAGCCCGGGGTTCGGCTTGCCATCCATCTCCGCGATCAGGGTCTCGATGACGAAGATGTTGCCTTGCGTGAGGCCGAATGCCAGCCACTTCATCCGGTCCACGAACGCGCCTTCGAAATCGTAATCGAACGCGCCGCCGTCGTGGTAGAGAAGGCGGATGCGCCGGGTCTCGGGAAAGAACGCGTAATCCTTGGCCCAGCCCGATTCCGGCTGGAAACCAGCGATCTCCCGGCCAGCCTCCACATCGAATACGGTGAGCCGGTTGCCGTCGGCGCCCGGCGCGTTCGCGGTCTGGCATGCCGCGAAACGACCATCGGCCGAGACGCCGTTGTTGTAGAG
>NZ_JBFUES010000027.1:0-17805 GCF_056403875.1 Bradyrhizobium sp. P2_E8 | reverse complement strand
GTTCCGGTGCGGGCGTGGCGCGTGGTCGGAGAAGGCGCCGCCGAGAGCCGGTTCGAGGCACTGCACGGAGCAGGTCTGACGCCGCTGGTCGGTCGCGAGCATGAGATTGGCCTGCTGCTCGAGCAGTGGGAGCGCGCCAAGGAGGGGGAGGGCCAGGTGGTGCTGCTGTCGGGCGAGCCTGGCATCGGCAAGTCGCGCCTCCTGCGGGCGCTGCGCGGGCGACYTGAAGATGAGGCGCATACGGCCCTGAGCCACTACTGCTCACCGCACCATCAGACCAGCCCGCTCTATCCGGTGATTGGCTTGTGATGCTTTAGCAATTTTTGCATATCTTTTTCACGGTCTGGTCGACTTTGCTGTTCTCCTGATCGATCTTGGCGTCACTATCGTGTTGATCAGTGGTCGTCGGCCGACCGATCCCGCCCGCGGCGGCCCCCTGAGTACTAGCAGCAGGCGTTCCCGATGAAGCTGCGGTTCCGGCAGCATTGGTGCCGGGGCTTGCGGCATTCGTGCTGTTTCCATTGACCGCTCCCTGATTGAGCCCGGATTGAGGGGTGGGAGTGCCATTGGTGATATCGGTTATCGCATTGGTGGTGCCGGTGGTTGGATTGGTATTTGCATTCGGGGCAGTAGCCGACGGGCTTGCCGTCCCGCCCGAGTTCGCAGCGCCTGCGGCTCCTGCAGCGGACGAAGATGCTGCAGTCGAACCCCCTGCACCTGCAGAGGACGACGCACCGCCAGCGCTTCCACCGGCAGATCCGCCGGCACCACCGCCGCCGCCTCCACCGCCTCCGCCCCCACCTTGGGCAAATGCTGCGCAAGGGATGACGAGAGCTAAGACAAGTGCAATGCCTGAGCGTTTCATGGGGCGCCTCCTTTAGCGAAGAAGCCACGCTGCTGCGTTTCGTTCCTAGGCGTTTGGTCGAGCCGACGCTGCTGGCGGAATTGAGGACCGGGCGAAATCGGCCGTGGGGAAGGTGCAGCATCCGTTCTCAAGGGAATGTGCGAGGACTTTGGGGGCGCCCTCCCAGCGGGCCAGGCCAGCAACCGAACTATAGGGGAGACCAGGCGTTATGACATCATGTCAGACGCTTTCGACTACTTCCGGGCTTACGCTGTCCGCGCTCTATGTAAGGCTCGATCCATGCCGCACGGCAGGATGAAGCATCTGCAGCTGCTGGCCGGGCGGATCTATAATCTCCTCAAGAAAGAGGCCGCTTACGGCCCGAATACGCAGCACCTTGAGGACTTCCGGGCAGCCCAGAAGCTTGAGAGGTCTCTCGACCGTCCGCCCGGCGAAGGCGCGGGCGCTGGGAATCGCTTTGGTCCGCCGAGGTCGCAGGACGCAGGACGGGAGGCTTGTTGAGTGCCCTCCCTCGACACCCGCGGTGTAGCAAGCCTGCTGCGGGAATATGCGCAGCGCACCGCCTTGCGTGGCGGCAACCCCTACCGGGCAAAAGCCTATTCTCGGGCCGCTGACAGCCTGGCAGCTCTTCCCGTCCCACTCGATGTACTCATCGCCGAAGACCGGCTCACCGAGACTCCCGGCGTCGGCGATGCGATCGCCGACATCATCACCAAGCTACACAAGACGGCACACATCCAAGCCTCGAAAAGCTGCGGAAGGAGATTCCCGAGGGCGGGCTCGAGATGCTCGCCGTGCCGGGTCTCCGCCCCGAGAAAGTGCTGCGTCTCTACAAGGATCTCGGCATCGCATCGCTTGCGGAATTGGAGGCCGCCGCCAACGACGACCGCATCAAGAAGGCCAAGGGACTTGGCGCCGCGCTGCAGACCAAGATCCTGCAGAACCTCGCCATCGCGAAAAGCGGAGAAGGCCGGCTCCACCTGCACCGTGCCGCTGTCCTGCTCGCGAACGCCAAGGACTCGCTTCGCAAGGCCCGGCCCGAGCTCAAGCGCATCACGATCGCAGGTGATTTCCGCCGCGGCTGCGAACTCGTCGGTGATCTCACGATCGTTGCAGAAGCGCCCAAGGACGCCAAAACGTCGAAGGCGTCCGCGGCGGATGGATTGCAGATCCGCTTGTCCGACCGCAAGCATTTCGGCGCCACCCTTCTTTTCGCCACCGGCTCTGCCGCTCACGTTGAACAGCTCGAGGCTTTGGCCGCGGAGAAAGGAATGCGGTTGGAGGCCGACGGCTTGCACAAGGGCCGCACCCTGATCGCCGGCGACGAGGCCGAGATCTATCGCGCCTTCGGTCTGCCTTTCATCGATCCCGAACTTCGGGAGGGGCGCGGTGAGCTCGAGCTGGCTCTGAGGGGTAAGTTGCCGAAGCTCGTCAACGACCAGGACCTGCGTGGAATCCTTCACTGCCACACGGATGCATCCGACGGCACCGAGACCTTGGAGACCATGGCCAAGGCTACGTGCAAGCGCGGTTTCGAGTATTTCGGGGTCGCCGACCATTCCAAGTCCGCGCACTATGCGGGCGGTCTCTCGGAGGAGGAGATCGCGCAGCAGCACCGGGAAGCGGACCGCTTAAACAAGCGTTTCGGCAAGGATTTCCGGATCCTCAAAGGCATCGAGTCCGACATTCTGGCGGACGGCTCACTGGACTATGCGGACGACGTGCTGAAGCGCTTCGATTTCGTGGTCGCGAGCATCCACGGTCGCTTCAAGCTGGACCGCAAGGCCCAGACGCAGCGCTTGCTTCGGGCCATCTCGCACCCTCACACCACCATCATCGGCCTCATGACCGGGCGCCAGCTCCAGCGGCGGCCAGGCTACGAGATCGATGTCGAGAAAGTGCTGCGTGCCTGCACCAAGCATGACGTCGTTGTCGAGGTCAACGCTCATCCGTGGCGCCTCGATCTGGATTGGCGCTGGCACAGCGACCAGCTTAAGCGGCCATGTCACATCGTTTGGCGAAAAGAGCGACGTCTAGGGGTTGCGTTCGATTGGGGCGCTGCGCCATTCTTCAACTTCATTAGCGGTCAGCTCCTTGACGCGGCTCTGGAACTGCACCGCAGCTCGAACCGCTTCGACGGCGCTCGGAAATTCTGCCAAGAACCCGTCGCCGATATTCTTGACTATCCGGCCGCTGTGTTCGGTGATTGCTGGATCAACAGCCTCCGCCAAGAGCGCTGTCAGTTTGGTGTGCGTCGCCTCTTCGTCATGATGCATGAGCCTCGAATAGCCAGCTACGTCGGCGGCCAATATAGCCGCCAGTCTGCGCTCGACCCGCCCTAGCCGCTCYTGCGCCATGGCCCGCGATCCACTTTGGATGCCATTGTACTCCGGATTAGATGGATTGCCCACCCAGACCGATGTCGGCTGTTGGCCCGAACACGATGTGCAGGCGAAGCGCCAATTTGTCGGCTCATTGGGGGTCGACCGGATACGGACGGGCCTGCCGCCAAACGGTGCATTTTGACCCAGACCGGTCTTTAGCAGTTACCTAGACAGACGGTCTCGCCTGGGGAATCATGCAGCGGTCGCCGAACCAGAGGCGCCGCCATGGACGTCGGAGATTGGTTGCGGAGGCTCGGCCTCGAAGAGTATGAGGCGGCATTCCGCGAGAACGAGATCGACGAGTTTGTCCTCCCGAGCTTGACGGCAGAGGACTTGAAGGATCTCGGCGTCGCAATTGTCGGGCATCGCCGTAAGCTGCTCAACGCCATCGCCACCTTGCAGGCCGACGCGGGTGCATCAGCGTCGTTATCCGACGCGCCTCTGGCGACCGACAAAGCCGCCGAGAATGTCGCCGAGCGCCGCCACATCACCGTAATGTTCTCGGACCTCGTCGGTTCGACGGCGCTCTCCGCACGTATGGACCCGGAGGACCTACGCGAGATCATTTCGGCCTATCAGAGATGCGTCGCTGACATTGTCAGGCGCTTTGGGGGCTTCGCCGCGAAATACATGGGCGACGGGGTGCTCGTTTACTTTGGCTATCCGCTGGCGCACGAAGACGACGCTGAGCGAGCCGTGCGCGCAGCACTGGAGGCGATTGCGGCAGTTGGGGCGCTCAAATTGTCCGTTACGCTGCAAGCGCGCGTTGGCATTGCGACGGGGCTTGTGGTGGTTGGCGATCTGATCGGATCAGGGGAGGCACAGGAGCACGGCATCGTCGGGGAAACACCCAACATCGCCGCACGTCTGCAAGGCATGGCTGAGCCCAACGCAGTGCTCATCTCAGAGAGCACGCGAAGGCTCGTGGGCAATCTGTTTGACCTAAAGGACCTTGGATCCCAGGAACTCAAAGGCATCCCGGGCAGCATCAGAGTCTGGGTAGCACTGAGACCTTCTTTGGTCGAGGGCCGCTTCGAGGCTCTACACGCAGGTAGACTCACTGAACTCATCGGCCGCCAAGAAGAGTTCGAAATGCTGCTTCGGAGGTGGTGCACGGCAAAGACTGGCGAAGGCCAGGTGGTGCTGCTCTCGGGCGAGGCCGGCATCGGAAAATCGCGGCTCACAGCCGCGCTGCTGGAACGCGTCGCCGCCGAACCGCACACCCGTTTGCGGTACTTCTGCTCGCCCCAGCACACGAATAGCGCCCTCTATCCGATTATCGGCCAGATGGAGCGTGCTGCTGGGTTCGCGCATCACGACGATTTGCAAGTGAAGCTCGACAAGCTCGATGCCATGCTTGTGCAGACCTCGACCCCCGCCCAGGATGCCGCGCTTTTTGCAGAGATGCTGTCGCTCTTGAATGATGGACGTTATCCCGTGCTCGACTTGGCGCCGCAGCAGCGCAGGCAAAAAACGCTGGAAGCGCTCATCTCACAATTGGAGGCGCTGACCCGTCGGACTCCGGTGCTGATGATTTTCGAGGATGCGCATTGGACCGACCCGACAAGCTTGGAAGCGTTCGGTCAGGTTGTGGACGTGATTGCGACCCTTCCCGTGCTGCTGATCGTGACGTTCCGGCCGGAGTTCGAGGCGCCCTGGATCGGACGGCGTTACGTCTCGGGCCTGATGCTCAATCGGCTAACGGAGCGCGACGTTATCGCCATGATCGATGGTCTCATGGGCAGCGCGCCGCTGCCGCCCGGCATCCGGGAGAATATCGTTGAGCGCACCGACGGCATTCCTCTGTTCGTGGAGGAGATGACAAGGGCGGTTCTGGAGGCGGAGAGCGAAAGCGAAGCGCGGCGGACCACTGCTCAGGTCCCGTGCCCGGCCACGGCTGTCCCGGCAAGCCTGCATGCGTCGCTCATGGCACGGCTCGACCGGCTCGGCCCCGCTAAGGAGGTGGCGCAGGTTGGCGCGGCAATCGGGCGGGAGTTCTCCTATCCCCTGCTGGCCGCGGTTGCGAGCAAGCCAGAGGCGGCGTTGGGAGCAGCGCTCCAACGTCTCGTTGAAGCTGGATTACTATTCCGGCGCGGCGTGCCGCCGGATGTGACCTACCTGTTTAAGCATGCTCTGGTGCAAGACGCGGCCTACGGCACGTTGCTACGCGAGCCGAGACGCCTGCTTCACGCCCGCATCGCCCAAACCCTTGAAGATCAGTTCGCGGAGACGGCCGAGAGCCAGCCGGAAGTACTTGCGCGTCACTGCACCGAGGCCGGGCAGATCGAAAAGGCCGCGGGTTTGTGGGGCAAGGCGGGACAGCTCTCGCTGGAGCGCTCGGCGCTGGAGGAGGCCGTGGCGCAGTTCACCCGGGCACTAGACCAGATTGCGAGCTTGCCCGGAACGCCAGCCCTGCGGTGCGAACAAATCAAGCTTCAGGTTGCGCTCATAACCCCACTTTCCCATCTCAAGGGGTATGCAGCGCCTGAAACCAGGGCGACCGTGGAGCGGGCACGTGTGCTAATCGAACAAGCCGAAGTGCTCGGAGAGTCTCCCGAAGACCCACTGCTGCTGTTCACCGTACTCTACGGCTCATGGGTCGCGAGCTTTATCTCATTCAGGGGCGACGTGATGCGCGAGCTTGCGTCCCATTTCTTAGCGCTCGCAGAAATACGAAGTGAAACAGTGCCGCTGATGGTTGGGCATCGCTTGGTGGGTATGTCTTTACTTGCCGCAGGAAATTTCGTGCAAGCGCGCGCGCATCTGGATTGGGCTATCGCACTGTACGACCCCGCCGTCCATCGCGTGCTGGCGGCGCGCTTTGGTCAGGACGTGCGAGTGGTAATTTTGCCCTGGCGTTCGTGGGCATTGTGGTCGCTTGGCCATCCGGAGGCTGCGCTGGCGGACGCTGACCAAGCGCTCAAGGAGGCGCGCGAAATCGGCCACGCCGCTACGCTCATGTTTGCGCTCTTCCACGTATCGTTTATCCACRTGTATTGTGGAGATCACGCTACGGCGAACGAGCTCATCGAAGAACTAGTTGCTCTAGCCGACGAAAAACGTGCTTCGTTCTGGATAGCGGGCGGGCTCCTCCGGCGGGGTTGGCTTTTTGCCTTGGTCGGCAAACACCTGGATGCAATTCAAACGATCACGTCCGGTATGGCCGCATGGCGATCAACGGGAGCAACAGTGTGGATGCCGCTGTTTCTATCATTTTTGGCAAATAGCTACGCGGAGGTCGGAAAATTCGACGACAGTTGGACTTGTATCGACGAGGCACTGGCATCAATTGAAGAAACCAAGGAAACGTGGTGCGAGGCGGAGATCAACCGCACTGCCGAGGAGATCGCGCTGTTGTTGCCGAAATCAGATCCGGTGAAAGCGGAAGTTTTTTTTCACCGCGCGCTCGTAGTGGCGCGCAAGCAGCAGGCAAAGTCCTGGGAACTCCGTTCCGCGATGAGCATGGCGCGGCTGTGGCGCGATCAAGGAAAGCTACACGAAGCCAGAGACCTTCTCGCTCCGGTCTACGGCTGGTTCAGCGAGGGCTTTAACACGTTGGACTTGAAGCAGGCGAAGGCGATGCTCGACGAACTGGCGCAATGAGGGACCCGTGGTGGTGCAGGTCAGCATGGTTGAGTTTAAGAATTTGAAGTACGCGGTCGGCGGCCTAAGTCCCTTGGCTCGCTTGTCACACTAGCCGCTCGCGATTTTCCCAATGTCTGTTGTGAAGTCAGTCGCGTCGATTTCGGCGCATCTCCGTCGGATCCGGCATCACTGTTCTTCCCTGCATCTAAATCACGGCTTCAGCGCGGGACGCCCGCGTCCATTTTGTTCGAGTCGGTGTTGGTGTGGCGTCCAGAGTCGCAAAGCACCCTCAACTGCCACTCAGTCAACGTGATGCGCTGCAGCAAAGGTCTGCTTGCTGCACTGCGCCTACGGACCTTAGTGCATCACATTGAATGTCGGTATGCATTCACCTCTCGCATGTGACTCCGAGCACATGCAGGAACAGAGTTCACCAGTTTGCATTGGTCTTTTGTTTTTCGATCTGTATTGAGGCCGATCATGCGTCATCTTTCTGGAATGATCGCGATTGGAGCAGTCCTGACCTGGATGGCGATTCCTGCGAACCCTGCTGTAGCTCAGTCCTTTGATGAAAGGTGGTCCATCATTCCAAAGGCTCACGCTGAACCCTCTCCTGAAAGACCCGACCAGACAAAGAGGGATGAGCCGCAGGCGCAGCGTCCGATCGACCAAGAACCGACACGTGATGCGGAAGTTCGTCCAGMCAGTCAATCTTTCAACCGAGCTTTTTCCGGAAAAGCCTCGTTCTATTCATACAAGAAAGGGAAGACAGCCAGCGGTGCTCCGTTCAAACGGGACGCACTAACCGCAGCGCATCGTAGCCTGCCGTTTGGCACGAGAGTTCGCGTCACTGATACTAAGAGCCACAACTCGGTGGTGGTTCGTATCACCGACCGCGGACCAAGGGTTCGCGGCCGTGTCCTCGACCTTTCACTTGGCGCCGCGCGCAGCTTGGGTATTGCAGACCGTGGCGTGGCCCAAGTTCATGCTGAAGTGCTGTAGCTGATACCTACGCACTGCATTAGCTTGGGTGCTTTCTCAATGACCGGACGCGGCTCACACGGCTGCCTTGCGTCGCCTGCGCAGCGGCATTCCGTTTTATGCTGGATGCGCTCCCACTGAATTCGCATCGAGCATTCGCCCAGGCAGCATCGGCATCAGGTGCCGCCGGTTCCCGCTTTCGTGCGGATGGGCCGGAGCCAGCCCGGCTTCATCGCCACCCAGCTTCACCGCGCGAAGGTTTGGCTGCGACGCAGCAAATTACGTCTGCTGTCGGTGATCAATCTAACATCGTTCGGCCTGGACCTTACCGCTGCATCTGACCCACTTCAGACCTAAAGCTGCGTCGCGATATGGTTCGAGAGAAACGCCGAACCCCTTCGTTCGGCGGCAGCGGCGTAGGAGGTTTGCGTGGAGACAAAGAGAGCCTACAAATCTTTTCGCTACAAGGCCAATACAGCCTGGAGTTCCGCGCGAAGGGGTACGCTTTATGCGTCCGGAAAGCCAAACATCGTGGTTGGCAGCCCACCTGAGTTTAAAGGCGAGCCGGATGTCTGGGCGCCTGAAGAGCTACTCGTAGGCTCAGTCAATACATGCATGATGCTGACTTTTCTCAAACTCGCCCAATCAAAAGGTCTGACGCCGGTGCGATATGAGAGTGAAGCCGAGGGCCTGCTCGAAAATATCGAAGGCAAGTACCGCATCACGGAAGTCATCGTTCGACCTCGCGTAACCGTCAAAGACAACGCCGAATTCGAACGCGCCCGCGAAATCATGGAAAGTGTCGAAGCACAGTGCTTCATCTCGAATTCCATAAGATCGAGTGTCACGCTCACTGCGGAACTTATCGTTGCGCCCTCTCGCTAGAGCGACCAGGCAATGTCCGATCTCGAACCTACGCCGACAAGTTCGGCATTTCAAGTTTTGACCCCGAGCCGCCGTTCAGACGCGAGCGGCTCATGCCACTGCTGAAAACCATCCCGTCCAAGCGATTGGCTGTGCTCGTCCACCGCATCAACTACCGGTGGTCGGGTTCTTCGGGTCGGAGCTGGTAGTGATCGAGCGAAGGGTTGCTCTGGCAGCCTCCAGATCCGGTGTCGCAAAGCCCTCGGTAAACTGACTATATAGCGGGGCGAGCAGGTCGTGAGCCTCGCCGCGCCGACCCTGCTCTCTCCAAAGTCGTGCAAGATCTGTCGCTGCGCGCAATTCCCACAGCTTGGCGCCTTGCTGGCGCGCCGTTGCAGCGGCCTGCCCGAACTGTGCTTCCGCAGCGATCGGGTCGGGCTTGGGCAACTGCAACATCAGCTCGCCCATGATCCGATGGAGTTCGGCCTCGAACCATCCCTCGCCGGTTTCTTCCACGCGGTCCAGCGCCTTTGCAACCAGCTCCAAACCTTCATCCACTGCGCCCAAACAGCCGTTCGCCTCCGCCTGCAGGCCGAGGAAATACGGCTCGTAGAGGCCAGCCCCGGTGGCACGCCATCCCGGCAGGCCCTGCCGAAGCTGCGTGAGCCCTGTCTCCGCTTCCCCCGATTGAGTCAGAGCCCAACCCCGGATTACCGTGGCGGGCGCGAGGAAATGCGGAAATCCCTGTTCGGTCGAGAGCTCAACCAGTGCTTCCGCTCGGTCCTTCGCCTCACGCCACGCCAGACAATACTGCTCGAAGAAAGACGCGAACAAAAGGGCGTACGCCACTGTGTTGAGGTGAGCGAGCTCACGTGCCGCATCGAGGGCTTCGCGGCTCCGCGTCCGGGCCTGCTCCGGATAGCCCAGCGCCAACAATGTCCATGAGAGTCCCGACAGCGCCGCCACCCGCGGATCCTGCACGTAGAGAGAGGCGAGCGAGTGATGCTGTTCCGGGTCATAGAGGGCCAGCGTCCGCTCCAGATGGATGCGGGCAGCAGGCAGCTCGCCGCGCCATAATGCGCCGGTCCCGCAGATGCGGTGAGCAACCACCGCCGGCGACGTGTCATTATGGTCCTGCGCCCGGCGGAGAAACTCTTCTGCCACGCTTCGCGCCGCGTTGTGCTCGCCTCGCACCCCGTGGAACACCCATTGACCGTAGAGCACGGGCCAGAGCTGGGCGGTGGCGCCGAGCTGCTCGCAGAGCTCGCGAGCACGGGCGTTGGCCCGCCCGGCTTCCGGCGCTGCCCAGCCTTGCGTTGCCATCAGTGCCACACCCAACGCCACCTGGAGGTCCAGTTCTCGCCGCGGGCGGTTGACCTCGGGCAAGCGCGCAAGCAGGCGCAACCCATTCCGCAACTGCGCCAGCGCTTCGGACATCGCCGAGCGCGTGATGGCTCGCTGTCCCGCCCTCAGCCAATAGTCGACCGCCGGTTCGACCAGTCCGGCCTCCGTGTAATGGTGGGCCAGAAGTTCGGGCTGCACCTGCACCTTCTCGGGAAAATGCTGCTCAAGCGCGGCAGCGATCCGGGCGTGCAGGCGCTGCCGCTTCGCGCGCACCAGCGTGGCATAGGCGGTGTCCTGCACGAGCGCATGCTTGAAGCTGTAGGTCGCCTGCGGCGGCGTTCCGCGCCGGAACACCAAGCCCGAGTCGACAAGCTCGTCCAACCCCGCCTGCAGATCGCTCTCCGGCAGCGCGGCCGCGATCGCGAGCAGTTCGTGAGAGAATTCCCGGCCAATCGCGGCTGCGACTTGGGCCACCTCCCGGGCCGGAGCCAGCCGGTCGAGCCGCGCCAACAGCGACTCCTGGAGTGTGGCCGGGATCGCCATCGGCGGCAGCGGCCCGGCGAGCGCGTAATGGTCGCCCTCATCGCGCAGCAAATTGGTCTCGAGCACGGTCCGCGTCAGTTCCTCGACGAACAGCGGCACGCCGTCCGTCTTGGCAACGATCTGGTCGAGCACGGCAGGCGGTAGCGCCTTGCCGCCGCTCAGCCGCGCGACCATGGCCGCACCCTGCCGACGGCTCAAGCGGCAGAGGGTTAGCGCGGTGACATGGGGATAGCGCATCCAAGGCGGCTCGAACTCGGGCCGGAAGGTCATGAGGACGAGTACGCGGGCGCCTTGCACCCGGTCGACCAGGAGGTCGAGCAGCTCGAGCGAGGTCGGATCTGCCCAGTGCACGTCCTCGTACATGGCCAGCACGGGCCGCCTTGCTGCGAGCCCCAATACCTGAGCGACCAGCTCCTCGAGCATCCGCTCCTTCTGCCGATGCGGGCTCATCTCGAGGGGCGGGTACCGCGCACCTGGGTCGAGCGACAGTAATGCCGCGAGCAGCGGCGCCACTGCCGAGACATCATCGGTCGATAGCGCAAGCAGCGCCTCGAGCTTGTCGAGTCTCGTCGCGGCCGAATCGTCCGCGGCGAAGCCCGCCGCCCGCTCCAGCAGGCCGATCACCGGATAAAGCGGGCTGGTCTGATGGTGCGGTGAGCAGTAGTGGCTCAGGGTGGTATGCGGCTCATCTTCAAGTCGTTCGCGCAGCGTCCGCACAAGGCGTGATTTGCCGATGCCAGCCTCGCCCGCCAGCAGCACCACCTGGCCTTCACCCYCCTTGGCTCGCTCCCAGTGCTCGAGCAGCAAGCCGATCTCATTTTCGCGGCCGACAAGCGGCGTCAGACCTGCCCCGTGCAACGCCTCGAACCGGCTCTCGGCGGCGCCTTCCCCGACCACCCGCCACGGCCGTACCGGTACGGGAAATCCCTTCAAGATCTGCATGCCGAGCTCGGCGAGTTCGAACAGCCCGCCAACGAGCCCCCGGGTGCGAGCGGAGATCACCACCGTGCCCGGGTCGGCCAAGGCTTGCAGCCGCGCCGCGAGGTTTGGCGTGTCGCCGACCACCGTCTCCTGCCGCGCCGCGCCTTCGCCAATCAGCTCGCCGACAACCACCGGGCCGGTCGCGATGCCGACCCGGGCGGCCAGTGCCTCGCCATGCGCCGATTCCAGGCCGTGCACCGCCGCGACTGCAGCGAGGCCGGCCCGCACGGCGCGTTCGGCCTCATCCTCGTGGGCGCGCGGATAACCGAAATAGGCCAGCACACCATCCCCCATGTACTTTGCCAGATGCCCTTCGAACCGCGCGACCGCGCCGGTCACTACGCTCTGATAGATCCGCAGGACTTCGGCCATTTCCTCCGGATCGAGGCGCGCCGCGAGGGCGGTCGAGTCGACCAGGTCGACAAACATCACCGTGAGCTGGCGGCGCTCGGCCTCGGATGCAAGCCAAGCCTTTTCGGAGATAGCGGTGGGGGCGGACGTGGCAGGAGTGGTGGCCGAAATTGAGCCGGCACGCAGGGCAGCAATGGCGGCGAGCAGCTTGCGGCGATGGCCGATCGAGGCGACGCCGAGCCCGATCAAATCCTCGCCGGTGAGATCGGCCAGGACCTCGGCGTCGACGTCGTTCTCGCGGAACGCCTGCTCGTACTGTTCCAGCCCCAAACCACGCAGCCACGCCGCGACGTCCATGGGCTCATCTCCCGGCTCCACGATAGTGCTTCAGCCTACTTTAAAAACGTGTGCGGGGACCGCGGTGAAACGTCACGAGTTGATGGGGGAAGGAAGGCAGCTCCTGGCCGTTTGAGACATGCCGAGAGTAGCTTAGAATGTCTGCTCAGCGCGATGGACCGGAAGTAGTTGATGTCGGGACGACCCGGCAGTTGCTGAGTTCCACAGCCGAAACCAGGCAGTCTTTCTCTGTGGATGGAAACCAGATGGGTGATCTTGGCGTTGGGATCAATGGACGATGACGATCTGCAAGCCCGCAGTGAACAAGCTCTCGTCGTAGTGACCCTCAGTACGGCAACGCTGATCGCGTGCGTGACCCTTTTGGTATCTCAATTGTAAGGCCGCCTTAGTCTGGTGGCCTCTATCATTTTGGAAGACGCTGGGTAGGCAGTGGCCGCGCAGAGCGAGCGTAACAAACCTGACCTTAGTCCTCTTCATCAAATCGAACACTGCGTCGCGATTTAGAGACCAAAGGAACGAAAGCTCTGCCAGGCTTTAAGGCGATATGAGACCGTCGCTCGCCGGTACTTAACGGCGCATGTCGCGGATAGCCAAAGGTCGCTACCAGCGACCCGCTGTTCTCAAAAACAAGCCTCGCGCAGATAGCCAAAAGCGGCGATCTCCCAGGGTGGGCAGCCGTGCTCGCAGGCGAAAAAAGCCACGGGACGGGCGCAACAGGTTTGGTTATGCCCCGCCGCATTGACATAGACCACAACACAGCCGAGCAATTACCAAAGAAATTGGCGAGAAGCTGCGGAGAGTGATGAAGCCCGAGCCCGAACAACCGGAGAGCCTCAAGACGCAAATCGAACGGCTCCGGGAATTGGAGGAACGCTCACCGTCAATCGCTCCCGGTGCCGAGCATGGGAAGAAACCTCGCCGTTGAGCCGCCTTGGACAATACAGGCGGCTCGGCTGGCCGTCACGGCCTTCGTCGATAGCGCAGTCATCACGATCGCGCACAACAGCGGCTTCGACAGAAAATTCGCCGAACGCTACTGGCCCGTGTTCGAGCACAAGGCGTGGGGCTGCAGCATGAGCGAAATCGACTGGCGCAAGCACGGCTTCGCGGGCTCGCAGCTCGGATATCTGCTGAATGGCGCGGGCTACTTCCATCAGGCGCACCGGGCGGTTGATGATTGCCACGCTCTGCTGGAGGTGCTCGCTTTCGAATTACCGACGACTGGCTCGCCGGCGCTGCGCTCCTGCTGGAGACCGCCCGCAAGCCGACGCTGCGGGTCTGGGCGGAGCAGACCGCATTCGAGCTCAAGGATTCGCTGAAACGCAGGGGCTATCGCTGGAACGACGGCAGCGACGGCAGGCCGAAGTCCTGGTTCAGAGACGTCGACGAGACTGCCCTGGACGACGAGCTCGCGTTCCTGCGGACCCAGATCTACATGCAGGACGTCGAGCTAACCGTACAGAGGCTGACCGCATTCACACGGTTCTCCGGCCGGATCTGAGGCAGCCTACCGCTCGAGACGCTCCTCGACCCGCTTGCGGCTGTTGCCGACCTTCTTGACAGCCTTCTTCACGGCCGATGCCGCGCGGCCGGTCTTCTTCGCTTCGTAGCGGACTTCGTAGTCCTGCCCCTTGGCGACGCGTGCCCGGTCCTGCTTGCGTCCACGCGCGGTCTTCTTCTTCGCTGCCGCCATCGGCTCCTCCTCTTGCGAACTTGATGGCGATGCAACGCCGCAAGGATTCGCGGGTTCCGGAAACGAATCGTGCCGTCCTGGTTTGAGTCCGCTAGTTATTGCGTTGGAGTTCGTTGCGTGGCGTTTCAGCGGCGTAAACCGGCGGCGATCGGCGTGAAGGCGCCGTTCCCCGGCTTCGTAGAACCGGCCTTGGCATCATCGATCGAGAAAGTGCCGTCCGGAGCGCGATGGATTCATGAAATCAAGTTCGATGGCTACCGCGTCCAGCTCCACCTGGCGAACGAAGCCGTGAAGGTCTTCACCCGCCGCGGTCACGACTGGACCACCGTTTCAAGAAGGTCGCCGATGACGCCTGGCACATCAAGGCCCTGTCGGCGATCGTGGATGGCGAAGTCGTGGTCCCCGCAGCGGACGGCACCACCGACTTCTCAGTCCTTCAGAACGAACTGAAAGGCAGGTCGACCAGCATCGTACTGGTCGCCTTCGATCTCCTGTACCTGAACGGCCGCGACCTCCGGAAGCTGCCGCTCTTCCAGCGCAAGGCCGAACTCAAGAAGATCATCGACGGCACCGAGGTTCAGTTCAGCGAAAGCTTCGAGATGGAGAGTCGCGAGATGTTCGCGCACGCCTGCAGGATCGGATTGGAGGGCGTTGTCTCGAAGGTGCACGACAGCGCGTACGCCAGCGGCCGAGGCAACAACTGGGTCAAGGAGACTTGCGCGCAGCGCGAGACGCTGACGATCGCCGGTTTCGCGCTCGACGAAGGCAAGTGGGGTGGCATCTATCTCGGTCGGCGCAAGGGGAACGACCTGGTCTACGCCGGCAAGGTCGACCACGGCTTCGACAAGGTCTCCGCAGCCGACCTGCAAAGGCGACTGAAGCCGCTAATCCGAAAGACGCAGCCGTACGCGAAGCGGATCGCCCACAAGGGCATCTGGGTGGAGCGGAAGCTGCTCGCCGAGGTCGAGTACCGCGCGAAATCGGCGGACGGCAAGGTGCGGCACCCTTTCTTCAAGGGGCTTCGCGAGGACCTTTGAGAAGGCGGAGCAGCCGAAACCTGCACCAACAGGACCTAATATTTGGGAACGCATGTGTACGACAGTCGAAGGGTCAGAGCCTTTGATGTTGGCGTTGTAGTAGTGCCCCTGACGGTGCGGTCAAAAATGCCTCGAAGATCGCTGCGGGCATCTCGCAATACGGGTAATAGACCGATTTCAGTTGCACCACCATGAACTGCTGGGACTTGTCATAGCACGCTCGGTTGATGAAGCTGCTCCGCGACACATCRGTGCAGGCGAAGGGCGCAAGATCCAGTTTGCCGTAATACTTTACGTCGATGGTCTCGGCCGCCGCCCAAGTCACGCCGGCGAGAGAGGCTGTCATGAGGGCAGCGAACCGAAACATGAAGTATGTCCCTAGACCGAGTTTTTTATTTGGGCTTCAGGGATGTTTTTCCGTCTTCGAAGCGCGATCTTCGGCGGCGATTGCTTCTTTCTCGCACATGTACGCGCCCCGCTTCGTGGTGCCGTAGCTCCTAGTGCCGGCGAAGTGATAGACCTTCGAGGGTAGATTAACCCAGACGACCGTATCCGTAGGGCAGCGTGCTTTTGCGGAAGCTTCATCTCTGGAGGCCGGGCAGTTTGCAAAGCCATGATGGATGTCCGTTGTGCTCCGATAGCCACCGAATTCCGCGGCGGAGCTAAACGTCGCGAAGGGCCACAAGCAGACTTAAACTGTCTGCAAACCTTATTCCTGGAGAGGCGCTAACGTAGACGACGTCGTGTTACCATGGCGAGCATGTTTCGCTTCAGAATCCCGCCCACCGTTCTGCTCATCCTTATCGTTGGGGGCACGTCTTRCATTTACGTGTTTTTCGGCCTCTATCTAATGATCGGACTGATTGCGTTGAACTTGGCCTGCCTGCTGTGGGCCCCCATCGCGAGACGGCGCGGATGGGGCGCTGAAGGGCGGCTCACGAGACATCTCAGTCGTCCCCGGTTCGAAGATGAAAGCCGCAGAGCCAGTTAGGCGCGAGTGCGTACGTACCCCTAAGGAAGAGGGATGACTGTTTCAGAGGAAGTCCGAGTTTGGCGGTTACGAGCGCGAGGCTTTGCAGTTGCTGGAGCTCTATGTCTCGCGTTGATTTTTTTGCTGAAGATTCTCGATCCACCCGAGTTCGTGAAAAGCTCGATTGGTCCGCTTGTTCTGGCGCTCGTCTTTCTTTGGCTCTACGGGCTATATTGCACCTACCGGTATTGGAAAGATTTTAGAGAAGATGAAATACGGCGCGGCGGATCAGCGGAAACCGCTCGCGAAAACTGGCATAAACTGCACCCGCCCCCAGGCTAGATGCTGTTGGGCAGCAATAGGCCAAAATGCGAAGAACTCAACCTGAGCAAATCTGGTCCGCCATGCCTCACTGAGCGAACCTCAACGAGGTGCGCCGCTACTTCGCTGATGGGCCATTTCCTGACTCCAAAGCGCGCCACGACAAACGCCCTTTTCAACTGGTTGGCACCGCGGTAGCCTTTACCTCCAGGGCTAAGAAAAAATGGGGGTACTCATCATGATTGAACTCAAAATTTCTCGTCATCTGCTCGGCATTGCCGCAGCCGGGGGGTTCGTCGCGGCAACGGGCATCGGCTCCGCCCGCGCCCGATCAGCGCAAAACACGTTCATCTTTCTCAACGGGGCTTATATGAAACCATTCAGTCGCGTCCTCATACCCTTGCTCCTGATGGCATTTGGGGCCGTCTCAGCACGCGCAGATGATAAGGCTGACGTGCTTGYAGCGAACACGCAGGTCGAACAGGCGTTTACCAAGCTTGACGTCAAGGCTATTGAGGCGACTTGGGCCCAGGACGAATCTGTTTCGGTCATACACCCCGCAAGCAAAGCACCGATACAGGGTTGGGAGGGCGTCCAAAAAAGTTATGCGGACCATCCGGTTCGATACAAAGACTTCGCCGTTGTGATGGACAATCCGCAGGTAACGGTCAAAGACAACGTCGCTTGGGTCGTAGGTATTGAAAAGGTGTACGCACATCGTGCGAACGGTGACGTCCTGGACATTTCGGCGCTTGCGACGAACATATTTGAGAAGCGCGGTGGCAAGTGGTTGCTGGTGCACCATCATGCCAGCCGCATGCCTTAGCCGCTGCGATAGTCAAGGCTACAAATGCAAGGCAGCGTGACGCCTCGATATTCCGTTCGTAGGTGGGTCAGGCTGATACTCACGCCGTTGCCACCGGAGGTCCGCTATGGGTCATTCTCGACTGAGCCAGCCGGTCCTGCCTGCCATTTGATGTCCGCTATGACCTGAAAGCGATCTGATTGTTACGCGCACGCGAAATGACGCGAAGGCCAACCGCGGACGTTCCTTACAAACTCCGTGACATGAGCCCCATCATCGCGCCAGCGCGTCGAGTAAGATTTTGGCCTCCTTCAAGTCTGGCGTGCGAAAACCCTCGGTGAACCAGCCGTAGATCGGGGCGAGGAGATCGCGGGCTTCGGCGTTCCTGGCTCGGTCGCTCAAGAACCGCGCGAGGCTTGTGGCAGCACGAAGCTCCAGAGTCTTCGCACTCTGTCCACGGCTGACCTCGATTGCGCATCGAAAACAGGCTTCGCTCTCATCGTGTTGCCCGCGTGCCGCAAGCAGCCGACCCTTGAGGCGGTGCAGTTCGGCCTGCCACCAGCGCTCACCGCTCACCGCTGTCGAGGCGAGCGCATCCTTCAACAATTCGAGCCCTTCATCCGGCCTGCCGAGTTCCGTTTTTGCGCCTGCCAAGACGGCCAGCATGTACGGTCTGGTGACTTGGCGGACAGCCGAAAAGAGCGCGAGACCCTGTAGACCCTGT
>NZ_JBFUES010000026.1:0-17939 GCF_056403875.1 Bradyrhizobium sp. P2_E8 | reverse complement strand
GAGTGGAACACGGAGGCCGTCGGCCCGACCAAGCGCGCGCTCGGCGACGATCTGATCCGCCGGTTGCGCGCGCGCTTCGCGCCAGGCGGCCTTCTGCATTACGGCCAGGGCAAATGGTATCCCGGCGAGAGCCTGCCGCGCTGGGCCTTCGGCCTCTATTGGCGCAAGGACGGCGTGCCGATCTGGAAGAATGTCGACCTGATCGCCAAGATCGAGAATCCGCGGCCAGCCGGGACAAAGGACGCCGAGGCCTTTATCGAGGGCGCGGCGCTGCGGCTCGGGCTCGATCCCGGCTACATCATGCCGGCCTATGAGGATACCGCACTCTGGCTTCAGAAGGAAGCCGAGCTTCCCGTCAATGTCGATCCGACCGACTCCAAATTGTCCGATCCTGAGGCACGTGCGCGCATCGCGCGGGTGTTCGAGCAGGGCCTCAACACGCCGCGCGGATTCGTGCTGCCGGTGCAGCGCTGGAACGCGCCGCCGCGCTGGCGCAGCGAGCGCTGGACGTTGCGGCGCAACCATCTGTTCCTGACGCCCGGCGATTCCCCGCTCGGCCTGCGCCTGCCGATCGGCTCGCTCGGCCACGTTCCCCCGAACCAATATCCCTACATCATCGAGCGCGACCCGATGGAGGCGCGGGGCAAGCTGCCGGTGTTCACCCTCGCCGCGCGCCCGGAAGCGCCGCCACGGGTCGCGCCCGAGCATCTCAACACGTCGGTTCCGGTGCGCACCGCGATGTCGGTCGAAGTCCGCGATGGCGTGCTCTGCGCCTTCATGCCGCCGGTCGAGCGCATCGAGGATTATCTCGAACTGGTCGCGGCGCTGGAAGCGACCGSCGAGGAGATGCAGCTCCAGGTCCATGTCGAAGGCTATCCGCCGCCGTTCGACCCGCGCATCGAGGTCATCAAGGTGACGCCAGATCCCGGCGTCATCGAGATCAACATCCAACCGGCCAAGAGCTGGCGCGACGCGGTCGACATCACCTCCGGCCTCTATGAGGACGCGGCGAAGGTGCGCCTCGGCGCCAACCGCTTCCTGGTCGACGGCCGCCACACCGGCACCGGCGGCGGCAACCATGTCGTGGTCGGCGGCTCCTCACCACAGGACTCGCCGTTCCTGCGCCGACCCGATCTGCTCAAGAGTCTGGTCTTGTACTGGCAGCGGCATCCGTCGCTGTCCTACTTCTTCTCCGGCCTCTTCATCGGCCCGACCAGCCAGGCGCCGCGCATCGACGAAGCGCGGCACGACAGCATCTACGAGCTCGAGATCGCGCTCTCGCAYGTGCCGCCGCCGGGCTACCAGACGCCGTTGTGGCTGGTGGACCGGCTGTTCCGGCATCTGCTCGTCGACATCACCGGCAACACCCACCGCGCCGAGATCTGCATCGACAAGCTCTATTCGCCCGATGGTCCGACGGGGCGGCTCGGCCTCGTCGAATTCCGCGCGCTCGAAATGCCGCCGGATCCGCGCATGTCGCTGGCGCAGCAGCTGCTGATCCGCGCGCTGATCGCAAGGTTCTGGCGCGAGCCGCAACAAGGCAAGTTCGTGCGCTGGGGCACGGCGCTGCATGACCGCTACATGCTGCCGCATTTCATTTGGGAAGATTTTCTCGACGTGCTCTCCGAGCTGAAGCAGTTCGGCTATCCGTTCGAGCCGGAATGGTATCTGGCCCAGCTTGAATTCCGCTTCCCCGCCTTCGGCCGCGTCCATCATGGCGGCGTGACGCTGGAGCTGCGTCAGGCGCTGGAGCCCTGGCACGTGCTGGGCGAGGAGGGCTCGGCCGGCGGCACCGTGCGCTATGTCGACTCATCGGTCGAACGCCTCCAGGTCAAGGCGGAGGGTTTTGTCGAGGGCCGCCACATCATCACCTGCAACGGCCGCCGCCTGCCGATGACCTCGACCGGCCGCTCCTCGGAGGCCGTGGCCGGTGTCCGTTTCAAGGCCTGGCAGCCGGCCTCCGGCCTGCACCCGACCATTCCGGTTCACGCGCCCCTGACCTTCGACCTGATCGACACCTGGAACGGCCGCTCGCTCGGCGGCTGCGTCTATCACGTCGCCCATCCCGGCGGGCGCAGCTACGACACCAAGCCGGTCAACACCTACGAGGCCGAGGCGCGGCGGCTGGCGCGCTTCCAGGACCACGGCCATACGCCGGGTCCGATGCAGCCGCCGCCCGAGGAACGCACAAATGAGTTTCCGCTGACCCTCGACTTGCGAACCCCGCTCCTGCAATGAGTATGAGGGTGGGGCAGGGAGAGGCGCATGGGCGAGGGCGCAGCCGAAGGGGACGACAAGGCGGGTAAGGCGCAAAGCCAGCGCCGGCTCGCGCAATGGGTCCGCGACTATAGYCGCCTGCCCGGYATTCCCGACGAGTTCCTGGGGCCCGATGGCGCCCCGCGCGCGGTCTGGAGCCGCTTCTTCGACGCCTTCGGCGCGCTCGCGCCCGACGAGATCGAGCGGCGGTTCGGCATGGCCGACCGCCATCTCCGCGAGGCCGGCGTCACCTACCGCGCCCCCGGCGACAGTGCCGACCGGCCGTGGTCGCTCAGCCATCTGCCGCTGCTGATCGACGAGGCCGACTGGAAGCAGCTTTGCGACGGCATTACCCAGCGCGCCGAGCTGCTCGAGCTCGTGCTGCGCGACATCTATGGCGAGGGCCGGCTGGTCGCGGAGGGCGCGCTGCCGGCGGCCGCGATCGCCGGCAGTCCCGAATATCTTCGTCCCGTCTGCGGCGTGCCGCCGCCGGGCGGACGCTACCTCTCGCTCTATGCCGCCGATGTCGGCCGCGGGCCCGACGGCCGCTGGTGGGTGCTCGGCGACCGCACGCAGGCGCCATCGGGCGCGGGCTACGCGCTGGAAAACCGCCTCGTGCTCTCGCGCGCCTTCTCCGATCTCTACAAGTCGATGAACGTGCCGCGGGTCGCGCCGTTCTTCGAGGCGTTTCGCGACAGCCTGCGCGCGCGCGCCGATCGCGACGAGCCGCGGATCGGCGTGCTCACCCCCGGCAGCTTCAGCGAGACCTATTTCGAGCACGCGACCCTGGCGCGCTATCTCGGCTTCCTCCTGGTCGAGGGCGACGATCTCGCCGTCAGCGACAACCGCGTCCACATCCGTACCGTCGCAGGCCTCAAGCGGCTCGACGTGCTGCTCCGCCGCGTCGATTCCAACTCGCTCGATCCGCTCGAGCTCGATGCGTCGTCGCGGCTGGGAGTGCCCGGCCTGATCGATGTGCTGCGCAAGGACGGCGTCGTCGTCGCCATCATGCCGGGCTCCGGTGTGCTGGAGGCGTGGGCGCTGCTCGGCTTCCTGCCGGCGCTGAGCCGCCGCCTGCTCGGCGAGGAGCTGAAGATGCCGCACATCGCGACCTGGTGGTGCGGCCAGCGCATCGCGCGCGACGAGGTGCTGTCGCGGCTCGACGAGGTCGCGATCGAGGGCGCCTACCGGCGCGGCGTCCCCGGTTTCGACAGCAACGGTCCGGTGCTCGCGAGCGAGCTCGACGCCGGCGGGCGCCAGCGCCTGATCGACGCCATCGGCGCGCGCGGCATGGACTATGTCGGCCAGGAGGTGGTGCGGCTCTCGACCATGCCGGTGTGGGAGCAGGGCCAGATCACGCCGCGCCCGTTCGTGCTGCGCGTGTTCGCCGCCGCCACGCCCGACGGCTGGGCCATCATGCCCGGCGGCTTCTGCCGCATCGCCGAACAGGCCGATGCGCGCGCGGTGTCGATGGGCGACGGCGCCCGCGCCGCCGACGTCTGGGTCGTCTCGGGCAAGCAGGTCTCGACCGCGACGCTGCTGCCCGCGACCGACAAGGTGCGGATCCGCCGCATCGCCGGCGTGCTGCCGAGCCGCGCCGCCGACAATCTGTTCTGGCTCGGCCGCTATCTCGAACGCGCCGAGGCGACCTTGCGGCTGGTGCGCGCGCTGGGCTCGCCGAGCGGGCCCAACAAGGGCACCGCGGCCTCGCTGCAATCGGCCGAACGCATCCAGCGCCTGCTGGTGGCCTGGGGCGCGATCTCGCAGACCTCGCGCGCGGCCCCCGGGCGGATCGCCGCCGAGGCGTTGCAGAGCGCGGAGCGTTTCGGCTCGGCCTTGTCGCTGGTGCGCGCGGCGCTGCGCACCGCGACCTCCCTGCGCGAGCGACTGTCGCCCGATGCCTGGCAGGTCATCACCGAGATGGCCGAGCGCCTCGCCTACGAGGTCGAGGACGACGATAGCGTGCTGAGCGCGGCCGAGCTGACCTTGCAGGAGCTGGCGAGCTTTGCCGGCCTTGCGCAGGAGAACATGAACCGCGCCGCCGGCTGGCGCTTCCTCGACATCGGCCGCCGCACCGAGCGCGCCATCAACACTGCGCGCTTTGCACGTCAATTTGCATATGACGAGGCCGGCGACGAGGATCTCGACATCCTGCTGACGCTGGTGGATTCCCAGATCACCTATCGCTCGCGCTATCTGCTGGCGCCGATCCTGGCGCCGGTGCGCGACCTCGCGGTGCTCGACAGCTACAATCCGCGTTCGGTGGCGTTCCAGGTGGCGACGCTGAACGAGCACATCGCGGCGCTGCCGAGCCTGAAGGAGCACGGCCTGATCGAGCAGCCGCAGCGCCTCGCAGTCGCCGTGCAGGCGATGCTGGCGACGGCCGAGGCCGAGAAGCTCGAGGTCAAGACGCTGTTCTCGCTGGAGCAGGATCTGCTCAGCCTCGCCGAGGCGATCGGGCTGCACTACTTCCCGCATGGCCCGAACGCCAGCCGGCCGGAAAAGCTGACGGGGCTGGCGTGATCTACGACATCCGTCACGTCACCACCTACGAGTACGAGAGTCCGGTCAGCTTCGCCCGCTGCACGCTGCGGCTGGAGCCGAGGAGCGGAGGCGGCCAGAAGCTGATCTCGCACCATGTCGAGATTCGTCCGCGCCCCTCCGAGCGCAACGTGCGGCGCGATTTCTTCGGCACGCTGACCGAGAGCGTCGTGATCGAGGCCGCGCATCGCAACTTGCGCATCGACTCGCGTTCGCGCGTTTCGGTGTCGCGCCAGCCGCCGGCGCGCGATGCTGGCAGCCCGGCCTGGGAGAGCATTCGCGACATCGCTTTCGAGGCGACCAGCCTCGGGCCGTCCTCGCCGGTCGGCTACGTCTTTGCGAGCCCGCTGGTGCCGGTGCTGCGTCCRGTCAGCGCCTATGCGGCCTTGAGCTTTGCGCCCGGCGCGGGCATCCTCGCAGGCGCGGTCGATCTCATGCACCGCATCCGCACCGAGTTTCGCTACGATCCCAAGGCGACGGTGATTTCGACGCCGCTCAACGAGGTCTTCGACAAGCGGCACGGCGTCTGCCAGGACTTTGCCCATGTGATGATCGCAGGACTGCGCGGGCTCGGTCTTCCGGCGGCTTATGTCAGCGGCTATCTGCGCACCATTCCGCCGCCGGGCCAGCCGCGGCTGCAAGGCGCCGACGCCACCCACGCCTGGGTGTCGCTGTGGTGCGGGGCGGAGCTCGGCTGGGTCGATTTCGATCCGACCAACGATCTTCTGGTCGCCAATGACCATATCGTGCTCGCGGTCGCACGCGACTTCTCCGACGTCTCGCCGGTCGATGGTATCATCGTCGGTTCGCCGAAGCAGAAGCTCGGCGTCGCCGTCGACGTGCTGCTGGTGGAGTGATTGCGGCCTCCGCCGTTCCCGGTCGCGAAGACGGTGCAGGCGCATGCGCCAGGCTGCGGACCATTGCGCCGGCCTTACGCCGACATCCAATAAAGCGAATTTGATTTCCGCGCCTGGGCCAGGCCCCCGACTGATCGGTCCGGCTGTATCGCGCCGCGACCGCGACCGCATCTCGCAGGGCACAAGAGCAACATAATTTACATATTTGGGGAAGCCGGGATTTGGCCCCTCGGCCCAAGATGGGCTATGCTGGCTCTTGCGTCGAGGACAATAACGTCGGGAGCTGGCGTGGGACACCACCGACAAACGGGGCTGCATCCATGTTGACGTTGCCGAGACTGGCGGCCGAGTCCCTGGAGAAGTTGCTGGGCTCGTTCATGCGTCGTCGGTTTGGCGAGGCTTCGGCGAACATCATCGAGAGCGCCACCCGCACCACGATGGAATGCATCGGCAACAGCGATGCGCTCTATCACAATATCGAACACACGATGCTGGTGACGCTGGCGGGACATTCCATTCTCAGCGGCCGGTACCTGCACACGCACCTGGAGGCGGAGGATTACGTCCACGTCCTGATCGCCTGCCTTGCTCACGACATCGGCTATGTGCGCGGCCTGTTCGAGGAGGATGACGAGGACGGTTTCCTGATCGACGCGGCCGGCACCAAGGTTTCCCTGCCGCGGGGAGCGTCGGATGCCAGCCTGATGATGTATCACGTCGATCGCTCGAAACTGTACGTGATGCGGCGGCTGCGGCATATTCCGGGGCTCGATCCCGAGCGCATCGCCCGCGCCATCGAGGGCACCCGGTTTCCCGCTCAGCAGGGTCAGGACTATGACGACGAGGCCTCGATCCTGCGCGCCGCCGACTTCATCGGCCAGCTCGGCGATCCCAACTATCTGCGCAAGGCCAATGCGCTCTATTACGAATTCGAAGAGGTCGGCATCAACCGCCAGCTCGGCTACGATTCGCCCGCCGACATCGTGAACCGCTATCCACAATTCTACTGGAACAGCGTCGCACCGCATATCCAGACCGAGATCGGCTACCTCAACAAGACCGAGATCGGCCGGCAGTGGATCGCCAACCTCTACAGCAACGTGTTCCGCGCCGAACGCGAGATCTCGCTGTCGGGCCCGCAGAAGTAGGGGACTCTTGTAGCCGAAGCGATATCCGGGGCCGGTGTCGCCAAACCCCGGATGTCGCTTCGCTCATCAGGGCTACGACCTCGCAAGTCCGTGAGAAAATCATGCAACAAAAAACCATCACCACGGATGTCCTCGACATCGCCTATCTCGAATACGGCACACCTGATGGCTGGCCCTGCATCATGGGCCACGGCTTCCCCTACGACGTGAACGCCTATGCCGAGACTGCGCCGATCATCGCGCAGGCCGGCGCGCGGGTGCTGGTGCCCTGGCTGCGCGGCTACGGGCCGACGCGGTTTCGTTTTCCGGAAACGCTGCGCTCCGGCGAGCAGGCGGCGCTGGGCGCCGACCTGCTGGCCTTCATGGACGCGCTTCACATCGAACGTGCGGTCGTCGGCGGCTATGACTGGGGCGGCCGCGCGGCCTGCGTGGTTGCGGCGCTGTACCCCGCGCGCGTTGTCGGGCTCGTCTCCGGCAATTCCTACAACATCCAGGACATCGCCCGCTCCATGGAGCCGGGCGCCCCGGCGCATGAGGCGGCGCTCTGGTATCAATATCTCTTCCACAACGAGCGCGGCCGCCGCGCGCTGGAGCGCAACCGGCGCGGCTTCGCCCGCCAGCTCTGGTCGATGTGGTCGCCGACATGGGCCTTTGACGATGCGACGTTCGAGCGGAGCGCGATCTCGTTCGACAATCCCGACTTCGTCGATGTCGTGATTCACTCCTACCGCCACCGCTACGCGCTGGTCGCAGGCGATCCCGCCTATGCCGGGATCGAGGAAAGGCTTGCGGCACAGCCGCCGATCCGCGTCCCGACGATCGCAATCGACGGCGACAGCGACGGCGTCGATTCCGGCACCGCCCATCACGCGCGCAGGTTCGAGGGCTTTTTCGAGCGGCGCGTGTTCGCAGGCGCCGGTCATAACCTGCCGCAGGAGCGGCCGGCCGAATGGGCGCTGGCCGTAGCCGATGTTCGCAAGGCCGCTGCCGGGTCCTGAATTTTGCGATCGCAGGAACTTTTCGCCGGTCCCGCCGTCCAATCCCGAGCTGCGCGTTGAGCTGCGAGGGAGATGACCATGAGCGAGGAAAGCAAGCCGAGCGGACCGGATCTGACCAAAGGCGTGGCCCTCACCGCATTCAAGGACGGCAAGCTGCTCGGCCATGTCGGCGAGGAAGATGTGCTGCTGGTCCAGGCGGGCGGCGAGGTCTTTGCGATCGAGCCCACCTGCAGCCATTATCACGGCCCGCTCGCCGAAGGCCTGGTGGTGGACGACACCATCCGCTGTCCCTGGCATCACGCCTGCTTCTCCCTGCGATCAGGCGAGGCGACGCGCCCGCCCGCCCTCAACGCGCTGGCGGTATGGGAGGTGACGCGGGACCAGGACAGGATCATCGTTCAGCGCAAGCGTGAGGCATCGAAGCCGCCGGCGACGCATCGCAGCGCGCCGGCACCCGAGAAATTCGTCATCGTCGGCGGCGGCGCGGCCGGCTTTGCGGCGGCCGAGATGCTCCGGCGCGAGGGCTTTGCCGGCGCCATCACCATGCTCAGCAATGACGGCGCCATGCCGGTCGACCGGCCGAACCTCTCCAAGGACTATCTCGCCGGCAACGCACCGGAGGATTGGCTGCCGCTGCGGGGCGAGGACTATTATCAGGACGCCGGCATCGATCTCAGGCTGAACACGAATGTCTCCGCGATCGATGCGAAGACGCGCAGCGTCACGCTGGGCAATGGCGACAGACTGCCGTTCGACCGGCTGCTGCTCGCGACCGGCGCCGAGCCGGTCAAATTGCAGATTCCGGGCGCCGACCAGCCCCATGTCCACACCTTGCGGTCCGTCGCCGACAGCCGTGCCATCATCAAGGCCACGGGCAGCGCGAGGCGCGTGCTGGTGATCGGCGCCAGCTTCATTGGCCTCGAAGTCGCGGCCTCGTTGCGGGCACGCAAGCTGGAGGTCCATGTGGTCGCTCCAGAGGAGCGGCCGATGCAGCGCGTGCTCGGACCGGAGATGGGCGATTTCGTTCGCGCGCTCCATGAAGAGAATGGCGTCAACTTCCATCTCGGGGACACTGTGGAGAGGCTCGACGGTACGCGCGCGACGCTGAAGAGCGGCGGCGTCATCGAGGCCGACCTCGTCGTGGTCGGCATCGGCGTCAAGCCGCGCCTTGCGCTGGCCGAGAAGGCGGGGCTTGCGGCGGATCGCGGTGTCAGCGTGAGCGAATATCTCGAAACCAGCATCGCCGGCATCTTTGCGGCTGGCGACATCGCACGCTGGCCCGATCCGCATTCGCGGCAAACCATCCGCGTCGAGCACTGGGTGGTGGCGGAGCGGCAGGGCCAGACCGCGGCGCGCAACATGCTGGGCCGGCGCGAACGCTTCGATGCCGTGCCGTTCTTCTGGAGCCAGCATTACGATGTGCCGATCAACTATGTCGGCCACGCCGAGAGTTTTGACGACATCGCGATCGAGGGCAGCATTGCAGGCAAGGACTGTCTGCTGAAGTACCGCAAGGGCGGCCGCGTGCTTGCGGTCGCCTCGATTTACCGCGATCTCGACAGTCTCAAAGCCGAGCTCGACATGGAGCGGCAGGGCGCGTGAGCCGCTGCCGTCGCTTGGCGGTACCCCGGCGAGCCAATTCACCTGGCGGACTGTCGCCGGCGAGAAGCCGGGACGACCGGGCGGCTTCCCTCGCATTTTTCGGCGTTCTATTTCAGCATTCCGGACTGAAGCGTCACATTCGATCTTGATTTGCGTCAATGTTGCTGCCGGTGAGGGCTGCTTTGCTGGCTGTTGTCCGGGTGCGGTGCGTGCTATTCTGGCGTGTGCCCGCGGGCTTCGCATGCAGGAGTGACCGCCATGACAAGTGCTTCGGATACCTCGCACCATCCCAGCCTCGGCTCGGGCATCACCGCGCTGCATGCCAAATGGGGATGGATCGTCGCGCTCGGTGTCGTCTATCTCATCGCCGGCTTCGTCGCGCTCGGCAGCATGGTGATGGCGACGGTGGCGAGCGTGATCGTGGTCGGTGCGATGATGATCGTCGCCGGGATCACCGAAATCATCGGGGCGTTCCAGATGAAGAGCTGGGGCAAGTTCCTGATCTGGGCTCTGCTCGGCGTGCTCTACGTCGTCGCAGGCTTCCTGACCTTCGAGAATCCGCTGTTTGCCGCAGCGTTGTTGACCCTGTTCCTCGGCGCCTCGCTGCTTGCCTCCGGCGCCGTCAGGCTGTTTCTCGCCTTCAGCATGAAGCGCGAAAGCCCGTGGGTGTGGGTCGCGCTCTCGGCCGTGATTACGCTGCTGCTCGGATTGTTGATCCTGGCGCGCTGGCCGGTCAACAGCGTCTATATCCTGGGCCTGTTTCTCGGCATCGACCTGATCATGGCAGGTGCCGGCTGGGTCAGTCTGGGCTTCAGCCTGCGGCGACGCGGCTAACCAGCAACTCGACGCAAGACCGTGTCGCGGAACTCCGCTGATCTGACGCGCTGACAAAAAGCAGCGCGCCGCGCGCTCGCCTGACGGCGTCGCGCGACGATAATCATCCGGGAGAAACCATGAAAGCCGCTTTGGCCCTGGCCGCAGCATTGGCTGCCGCCTGCCTGTCCACGCCCGCTTCCGCGCAAAAATCCTACGGCCCTGGTGTCAGCGACACCGAGATCAAGATCGGCAACACCATGCCCTATAGCGGGCCGGCTTCGCCGCTCAGCATCACCGGCAAGGTCATTTCGGCCTATTTCGACGAGGTCAACGACAAGGGTGGCGTCAACGGCCGCAAGCTCAATCTGATTTCGCTGGACGATGCGTTCTCGCCGCCCAAGACCATGGAGGCGGCGCGGCGGCTGGTCGAGAGCGACGGCGTCGCCTTCATCTTCGCCACCATGGGCACCGCGCCGAGCTCGGCGATCGCGAAATATCTCAACAGCAACAAGGTGCCGCAGCTCTTTCTGATCAGCTCGGCCTCGAAGTGGAACGATCCCGTCAACATGCCGTGGTCGATGGCGCTGCCCTGGGCGCCGAACTACACCAGCGAGGCCGCGATCGACGTCGCCTATGCCCGCGCCAAGAACCCCAACGCGCGCTTTGCCGTGCTCTATCAGAACGACGACGCCGGCAAGGAATATCTGCGCGGCGTCAAGGAAGCGCTCGGCGCCGATGCCGACAAGGCGATCGCGATGGCCTCGAGCTTCGAGGTCGCTGACCCCACCGTCGATTCCCAGGTGCTGACGCTCGCCAACACCAAGGCCGATGTCTTCCTGATCTATTCGGTGACGCCGCGCGCCTGCGCGCAGGCGGTCCGGAAGGCGCACGAGGTCGGCTGGCAGCCGCAGCGCTTCATCGCCAGCGGCTGCGCCAACAAGGCGACCGTGATGGTGCCGGCCGGCCTCGATGCCGGCAAGGGCGTGCTGTCGCTGGGCTCGCTCAAGCCGTTCGTCGAACAGCCCAAGGACGACCCGTCGATGACGGCCTATATCGACTTCATGAAGAAGCGCCTGCCCAATGCCGACATCAACAATGTCGCGGGCCTCTACGGCTACACCGTCGCCGAGGCCCTGGTTGTCCTGCTCAAGCAGTGCAAGGACAATCTGACGCGCGAGAACATCATGGCGCAGGCGGCCAACTTGAAGAACGTGCCGCTGTCGCTCTTGATGCCCGGCATCACGCTCAACACCACGCCGCAGGATTTCCGCCCTATCAAGGACGGCTATATGCTCCAGTTCGACGGCAACGACTGGGTCGTCGCAAGCGAGCTCCTGCGCGGGACGTGAGGCAGTGGGCGGCTATCGCGGTTGATGACGGCGCATCCTTCGAGACGCCGCTTTCGCGTGCTCCTCAGGATGAGGGCGGAGTGCGCGGCGGCAGGTTCGACAGGCGCGAATGCCGCTTAGCCTCACCCTGAGGAGACCGCACAGCAGTCGTCTCGAAGGGCGAGGCGTGCGCTCCACCTATCGCGGAAGGCCAGGGCCGATCACGCTCGGCGAACAGGAGACCACCAATGGACTTTCAACACTCCGCACGTTCGCTGGAGCTCCAGGAGCGCGTCCGCCAGTTCATGCGGACGCATGTCGAGCCGGTCGAGGACCTCTATTACGAGCAGGTCAAGCCCGAGGCCGTGCGCTACAAGACGCCGCAGGTCCTCCAGGACCTGAAGCGGCTGGCGCGGGAGCAGGGGCTCTGGAACCTGTTTCTGTCAGGTGAGCACGGCCCAGATCCCACCAGTTCAAGCCTCACCAACCTCGAATACGCCCCCGTGAAGGAGATCATGGGCCGCATCCTCTGGGCGCCCGAAATCTTCAACTGCTCGGCGCCCGATGTCGGCAACATGGAGGTGCTGGCGAACTACGGCACGCCGGCGCAGCAGGAGCGCTGGCTGAAGCCGCTGCTGGAGGGGCGCATCCGCTCCGGCTTCTCGATGACGGAGCCGCAGGTCGCCTCCAGCGATGCCACCAACATCCAGTGCGAGATCAAGCGCGACGGCGGCGACTACGTCATCAACGGCCGCAAATGGTTCACGTCAGGCGCAATGAACGAGGATTGCGAGATCCTGATCGTGATGGGCAAGACCGCGCCCGACCATCCCGACCGCCATCGCCAGCAATCCATGATCCTGGTGCCGAAGGCGACGCCCGGCGTGCGCATCGTGCGCGACATGCTCACTTACGGCTATGACGACGCACCGGTCGGCCACCCCGAGATCGTCTACGAGAACGTCCGCGTGCCCGCCGAGAACATCCTGCTCGGCGAGGGCCGCGGCTTCGAGATCGCGCAAGGCCGGCTCGGTCCCGGCCGCATCCACCATTGCATGCGGCTGATCGGCTGCGCCCAGCGTGCGCTGGAATTGATGTGCCAGCGCTCGGTGTCGCGCACGGCCTTCGGCAAGCCGCTCGCAGACCAAGGCTCGGTACGCGAGGACATCGCAAACTCCTTCTGCGAGATCGCGCAGGCGCGGCTCTTGACGCTGCAAGCCGCCGACAGGATGGACCGCGAAGGCAACAAGGCCGCGCGCGACCTGATCGCCGCGGCCAAGATCGTGGTGCCCAGCATGGCCGCCCGCGTCATCGACCGCGCCATCCAGATCCACGGCGCCGCCGGCGTCTCGCAGGACACGTTCCTGGCGCGTGCCTACGTCTACGCCCGCTTCATCCGCATCGGCGACGGACCGGACCAGGTGCATCTGGCCGCTGTCGGCAAGGAGCTGATCAGGCGGGGCGGGGTGATGGCGGGGTAGGGCTGTTGTCCTCGAGGCYGGCTTTGCGAAGTCCGTCGAGGAAATGATCCCGGTCGACGGGGTCTCTGTACCTGTTGGCGCGCATCCGGGCGAGGTCGAGCGTGTTGCGGGGCGGAGCTTCGCCGTTCTCACTCAATTCCAGACATCTCTCTCGAATGAATGCGCGCGCCTCGAAATTCGCTTCCGTCAGTCGATCGGTTTGCGCGTAGCACGCCGCAAGCAGCGCGTGCGACCAGCGGTCGCTCGATCGCGCTTCCCTGAGAACGTGGATCGCCTGTTCGTATTCGCGCGCGGAATAGAGCGCCAGCGCGTGGTACCAATGGTATATATTGGGTGGAAATGGATTTAGCCGTTTGGCCGATTTGATCCAGGCAAGCGCGTCCTGCCAGCGCCCCCAGTAGACCAGAATATTTGCAAAAGCGGCGGCGACATCGGCGTCGTTCGGATTGAGCGCCAGAGCGCGTTTGAAATGAGTTTCGGCCTCGTGATCGCGGTTTTGCAGGAAAAGAAGTTGTGCGAAGACGCCGTGCGACCAGGCGTCGTTCTCGTCAAGATCGAGGGCGATCTCGATCTCGCGGCGACCATCCTCCAGTGGAGGGGCGGCGGGTGATTCCAGAAACGCAGCGCAGACGACTGTCCAGGCTATATTGGCGCGAGCGCGCGCATAGGCTGGATCGAGCCCCGCAGCCTTCCTGAAGTAGCCTTCCGCCTCGTCCATGCTCCTGACGGTCAATTGACGCCATTTCTCGTTTCCCAACAGGACGAGATCGTAGGCCGTGATGTTCGGGGTCTGCTTGCCTCTCGCGATCTCGCGGCCCGCGTCCTCGAGCCGGCCGGGCAGCGCCGCAACGATCTTGCCTACGATTTCGTCCTGGATGGCGAAGATGTCTTCGATCTCGCGGTCGTAGCGCTCCGTCCAAAGGGTGAAGCCGCTCGCGGCATCCAGAAGCTTGACGGTCACCCGTACCCGTTTGTCGATCCGGCGTGCGCTTCCTTCCACCACATATCGCACGCCGAGCTGGCGGCCGACCTCTCTGATGTCGGACGAGCTGGCCCGGTAAGCGAAGCTGGAATGGCGGGCCACGACGAAGAGCGACCGGAAACGCGACAATTCCGCAATGACGTCTTCCGTGATCCCGTCGGAGAAGTAGTCCTGCGCGGAATCGCCGCTCAAGTTGGCAAACGGCAGCACGGCGATCGATGGCTTGTCGGAGCTTGCGGACGGGAGCCACGTTTGCCGGCTGTCATCGGGCAAGGTGGCGCCCGGCGGGCCGACATAGCGGTAACCGCGGCGCGGCAGCGTCTCGATCCAGGTGCTGCCGCCTTCGACGGCGGCAAACGTCCGGCGCAGAGCGGCGATCTGTACGGTCAGATTGCTTTCCTCGATCGCCAGCCCCGGCCAGGCCGCCTCCATCAAGGCGTCCTTGGCAACCGGCTTGCCCGCTTTTTCCAGAAGCAGCCGGAGCAGCGCGACCGCCCGCCCTCCGAGAGCAACCGGTTCGGCTCCGCGAAACAGCGTGTCAGCGTCTGTCTCGAGACGAAACGGACCAAACTCGTAGATCGTCGCCATGGCCTAGAGACACCATTTTCGTCGAAATTTGCAACTTTTTCCGATCGGATTCAGGAAGCGATCCGGCGCTCCGTGAGAAGATGGCCTTGGCATTCGTGGCGAGGAGCAAATCGGATGGAGCAGCAGCAGCCATACGACGACGTGATGGGCAAATCGAACGCCGAACCGCGGTCCGCCCCGCAGCTACGGCTCAAGGGCAATGTGGTCCTCCCGGGGAGCGCCGGTTACGACGAGGCACGCAAGGTCTGGAATGGCGCCATCGACAAGCGGCCGGCCATGATCGCCTATTGTGCCGGTGCCGAGGACGTCGCTCGCGCTGTCGCGTTCGCAAGATCTCGTGACATCTGCATCGCGGTCCGCAGCGGCGGCCACAATGTCGCCGGCCTGTCGGTCTGCGACGGCGGCATGGTCATCGACCTGTCGCAGATGAAGCAGATCGAGGTCGATCCGGTCCGCCGGATCGCCCGCGCGGAGGCCGGCCTCAATCTCGGCGAGTTCGACAGGGCGACACAGGAGCATGGCCTGGCGACCACCATGGGTGTCAACAGCGATACCGGTATCGCCGGGCTCACGCTTGGCGGCGGCTTTGGCAAGCTCGGACGCAAATACGGACTGACCTGCGACAACCTGATTGCCGCCGAAGTGGTGACAGCCGAGGGAACGATCCTGAGGGCCAGTGCGACCGAACACCCTGATCTCTTCTGGGGCCTTCGGGGTGGCGGCGGCAATTTTGGCATCGTGACCGCATTCGAATATCGGCTTCATGCCATCGGCACCTCGCTGCTCGTCGCGTCAGCACTGCATCGATATGACGGGGCGCGCGAGGCCATGCGCTTCTACGATGAATTCGCCCGCCGCGCTCCTGACGAGGCGGACGTCGATGCAGCCCTGGTCACGCTGCCGTCCGGCGAACGGTTCTTTAGCATCACCGGATGCTATGTCGGCTCGCATCATGACGRTGAGCGAGCCCTTTCACCGATCGTCAGGTTCGGCTCGCCCGTCGAGACCAGCCTCGCAACTGTCCCTTATCTCGAGATTCAGTCGGGAGGCGATGCCCTGTTTCCGCGCGGACGGCGCTACTACTGGAAGGCGCAGTTCCTGCGCGAGATCGGTGCGGGCGCGATCGACGCGCTGCTCGACGCCTATGCGAAGGCGCCCAACACCTCGTCGCTGCTGGTTTTCCAGCACGTCGGCGGCGCAATCGCGCGGGTTCCAACGCCCGACTCGCCTTACGCAAACCGCGATGCGGCGTTCGACTGCTTTCCGGTCGCGATCTGGGACGATCCGGCCGACGACGACGCCAACATGCGGTGGGCGCGCGAGCTGTGGAGCGCCGTCAGGCCCTATTCGACCGGCGGCGTCTACGCCAACAATCTCGGCGAGGAGGGCGAGGATCGTGTCCGGGACGCCTATGGCGAGAACTATGCGCGGTTGGCCGCGCTCAAAACCAGATATGATCCGACCAATCTCTTCCGTCTGAATCAGAATATCCGGCCGGCGACATAGTTCACGGCATCGGGGAAGATCCAAATGCGAAGCCGCTGGACCATTCTTGCCGCCCTGTTTGTGGCGCGTGCCGCCATTGCTTTCCAGTTTCAGAGCATTGCGGCGGTCGCGCCGCAGCTCAGCCAGAGCCTGGGCGCGAGTCTGGCCGATATCGGCGTCCTGATCGGGCTATATTTTGCGCCGGGCGCTGCGCTCGCGCTGCCCGGCGGCGCGATCGGCCGCCGCTACGGCGACAAGGTGACGGTCCTTGCCGGGCTCCTGCTGATGCTGGCAGGCGAACTCCTGATGACCACGTCAACGTCATGGAGCACGCAGATCGCGGGCCGGCTGACGGCCGGCATCGGCGGCGTTCTCCTGAACGTTCTGATGACCAAGATGGTAGCGGACTGGTTTTCCGGCCGGGAAATCGCCACCGCGATGGCCATCTTCATCAACTCATGGCCGGCTGGTATCGCAGTTGCCCTCATGCTGTTGCCGGCAGTCGGAGCCACGTTCGGGCTCCATGCCGTCAATCTCGCCGTCGCAGGGGTGATCCTGATCGGCCTCTGCCTCATTGCTTCGCTCTATCGCGCGCCAGATGCGACCGCCGCGGTTGAAGGCKAGCGCGTCAGCCTGACCGCCGACACGATCCGCGCCGTGATTGCCGCCGGCCTGATCTGGTGCCTCTACAACATCGGTTTCGCGATGATCTTCAGTTTCGGCCCGTCGATGCTCGTCGAGCATGGCTGGTCGGGTGCAGCAGCCGGATCAACCATCAGTATCGTGCTCTGGCTCGCCGCCCTTTCGGTTCCGTTCGGCGGCTTCCTCGCCGATCGGACCAAGCGCGGCGATGCCATCCTCGTGACGGGCTGCATCTCGTTCGCCCTGCTGACACTTCTCCTGTCGCGGAGCAGCACGGTGATTCCCACCGTCGTCGCACTTGGAATCGTCTGTGGCCTGCCCGCCGGTGCGATCATGAGCTTGCCTGCGCGTGTGCTTGATCAGAAGATGCGGCCGATCGGAATGGGACTGTTCTACACCGTCTACTACGCCGGCATGCTGGCGGGACCTGCGATCGGAGGAAGGCTCTCCACGTCGGCCGGCTCGGCGCGCGCCGCGCTCGACTTCGGCGCCGTCGTGCTCCTGGCCTGTCCGGTTGTCCTCTGGCTGTTCCGCCGTATCGTTGCCCGCTGACCGCTTGTCCGTCCGCATCGCCGCCATGATGACAAGGTGTTTTGCCCGACGAGTCAAATCGACTTCGTAAAATCCGCAAGGTATGGCGCTGTCGGCCAGGCTATTGAAAAGACTGTCCCCGGCTACTGTGCATGGGGTTGTTTTCGCGTTTTTGACTGGGGAGGGCCTGCCGCCGTCTTCACGGCGGCGAACCCGCTGCTATCCCGCCTTGGCAGTGCGGGCATCCGATCGCAAGTTCTGGAAGAACGTCTCGACCTCGCGCGACAGAGTCGCTGCCGTCTCGGTCAGGCTGCTCGCCGCGGTCAGCACGGAGGATGCCGCCGTGTCGGTCTCGCCGATGGCGTCGCGCAGCGAGGTGATGTTGGCGACCAGCGTCTCGTTGCCCTGGGCAGCCGATTGCGCGTTGGAGGAGATCTCGCGCGTGGCCTGGTCCTGCTGGCCGACGGCGCCGGCAATCGCCGAGGTGACCTCGTTGATCTCGCGCACCGCGCCGCCGATCTCGCGCACGGCGTCGACCGCGTTGCGGGTGGAGGCCTGGATCATGGAGACGTTCTCGCCGATCTCGGCGGTGGCCTTGGCGGTCTGGCCTGCGAGCGCTTTCACTTCATGCGCGACGACGGCAAAGCCGCGGCCAGCATCGCCGGCGCGCGCGGCCTCGATGGT
>NZ_JBFUES010000025.1:0-18539 GCF_056403875.1 Bradyrhizobium sp. P2_E8 | reverse complement strand
AGCCTGAGGTCTCAAACGACGTAACTCCGCTTGCTGAACTTTCAGGCTTGGGCGCGGCGAAGACCTATTGCATAGACGTGGTCGACTCGATGCGGGCGTATCTCGCTGGAACGCGGCCCTGGAGCGAATGTCCGCACGGCCTATTGGTGTCCGGCCCTCCCGGCACCGGTAAGACCTCGCTGATGCGCTCCCTGGCCCGCGAGCTGCCTAGCGTGCACTTCATTGCCACTAGCTATGCGCAATTTCAGTCACATAAATCCGGTCACCTCGGAGACGTGACCTCCTGCATCCGCGCCACGTTTGCTGAGGCATTTCAGCGGCGCCCCGCTATCATATACATCGACGAGTGCGACGCTATCCCTGCGCGCAGCAACGGTAAAGACAACTCCTGGTGGAATGCAATAGTTGCCGTGCTGCTAGAGTGCATGCAGGGCTTCGAGCAGGTTGAGGGCGTCTTCGTGTGCGCCTCATGCAACGATCCTAATCGTCTTGACCCTGCGCTTATCAGGGCCGGACGCCTCGATCATCATATCAGGGTCGAACTGCCTGACGTGGCCGGATTGATGGGCATTTTCAGAACGCACCTTGGCCCCGATTGCGCGGGCGCCGACCTGCGCAATGCAGCACTTGCCGCTCGCGGTCAAACCGGTGCCGACGTCGAAAAGTGGGTCCGCATGGCCCGCCTGGCGGCGCGCAAGGCCAGCAGGGATCTCACCGAGGAAGATCTCGTTCGCGTGGTCCGCGATGGGAAGCCCGACCTTCCACGAGATCTTCGCCTTTGCATCGCCTACCACGAAGCCGGACACGCGATCGCGCACCTGGCGCTTGGCACCGCCATGCCGAAATCGCTCTCGATCGGCAGCGACGGTGGCTTTGCGGAGAGCGCACCGGCAACGCCCCAGCTCCCGACCCGCGATTATCTCGAAAGGCTTCTCATGATGGTCTTGGCCGGGAGGGCCGCAGAAGAGCTCAAGTTCGGTGAGGCAACGACCGGCGCCGGCGGAACGTCAGCAGGATGCGATCTGGCGCGCGCGACAAGCCTGGCTCTGAGAATCGAGAGTGCGTATGGATACGGTCATACGGGTCTCGTGACGCTCAGCGAGGACCAAGTCACCGACGCCCATCTGCTCATGAATGGCCCGCTCCGTTCGGCAACCAACGAAACCCTGAAGCGCTCCTACGCCAACTCGCTGGCTCTGCTCAAGCAGAACGAGCGGTCGCTTGACGCGCTGGCGGAAGCTCTGTTCGCCGCCGGCTATCTCGATCAGGTCGAGATCGCCGTAATCATTTCCGCCAACCCGCTCGCCCAAACAGCGGCCGTCCTGGCTCGCGAGCCGGCCTCTCCCCCGTGCTGATTAACATTTGCCCGCTAGAGACAGGCTCACTCGAACTTAGAAAGAAGACCATGCACAGCGAAGCCAACGAGGCACTAGCGAAGCAGCTGGAAGCAACCGGACATTACAGGGTGCTGCGCCGCATCGCGCCGCACGTCGCGGACTACAGTTCTGAAGGCGGGGCGAAGATCGGCATCGTGCTCGACGTCGAGACCACGGGTCTCGATACCAATCGGGATGAGGTCATCGAGCTGGCCATGATCAAGTTCGCCTATTCCGCCGAGGATCGAATTTTGGGGGTCGTGGACATCTTTCAAGGTCTGCAGGAGCCGTCGTCCCCAATCACTCCAGAGATCACGGCACTGACCCGGATCACCAACGAAATGGTTGCCGGCCGAGCGATCGATCCACTGGCAGTCGATCGCTTCGCTTCCGAGGCCAACATAATTTTGGCGCATAACTCGGCGTTCGATCGAAAGTTCACGGAAAGATTTTGGCCGGTCTTCGTGCACAAACCGTGGGCTTGTTCGTCGAGCGGCATCCCCTGGAAAGAACATGGCTTCGCGAGTGCCAAACTCGAACACCTGCTGGCCGCCTGCGGCCTCTTCTATGATGCGCACCGTGCGGTCGACGACTGCCATGCCCTCCTGAGCTTACTGACCCGGGATCTTTCGCACACCTCAACGACCGTCCTGGCTGACCTCCTCGAGCGCGCGCGGCGAAAGACCGTCCGGATCTGGGCACAAGGGTCGCCCTTCGAACTGAAGGATACCCTCAAGCGCCGCAACTATCATTGGAGCGACGGTACCGACGGACGGCCAAAGTCCTGGTACAGGGATATCGAAGAGGAAATGTTGGGAGCCGAGCTGCGCTTTCTCAAGAGCGAAATCTACCAGCTCGACATCGACATTCTCTGGCAAGAGCTCACCGCACTGGACCGATATTCTTGTAGGGGCTAGGGCGCGCATAACGGTCTGGTTGTAGGTTCGAGTCCTGCCGGGATCGCCAAAGTGTTTCTGCCAGCAACGATTTCGATGAGTTATCGTCACGATTGCCTAACTCGCCGGGCTGGTTAGGCAATCGGATGTCGAATCCACCTTCGAGCTTGGTCATAGCGGCAACGGCAAGCTTCTTGGGCGGCTTCGCGGCAGTAGCGCTCTATCTCTCGGATATCGGTGTGGCCGGCGATGGACATGATCTCCAGCGCGCTGCATCCAGCCTCCGCCAAGCGACGACAGGCGGCTTTGCGCACGCCGTGTGGCGAAGACTTCGTCGGAGTTACACGCCCGAATTCTGGACAGCCTACCGTGCGGCCATGAGCGCGGACGAGCCGCCACAAGTGACGCGGCGCGTTCACGCCGGCGGTGCTTGGGTGCGCCACTTCGAACAGCGCGGCGTGGGACAACGCTGCAAAATGTTAGTGCAGCGGCGCACGAAGCTTTCGGCAACATCTTCGCTCATCAGTTGAGCGATCTACCAAGGTCAGAATAGATCAGTCCCAGTTCGTCGTCGGACAAAGGGCTGTTCTCTTTGGCGGCGTTTGGAGCGCAGCAGCCAATGCTTTCTTGATGTCCAAATTTGTACGGGTCGCTCTCGCGCAGGCCCTGCTGGAACAGCGCGATGGCGTCTGGGCCGATATGGACGCTGTGGCGCCGCTTGTTCCGTTTGAAACGCGATGGCCTCAGTTGGGCTCACCGAATGCCTGCAACGCCCGCAGAACGTGCCCGCCGAACGCCGAATGCCGGCACCCGATGATCGGCCACAATGGTCCACTGGAGCCTTGTCGATGCCGACCCATCTGCGCCCCCGAGGTTAGCTGGGCTTTTACGGTCGAAATGGCCGAAGCGCCTTGCGGCCAACGAGCTTATTCTCAAGCTCAAGACCCCCGACCATCCAACCGCGCGCCGAGAAGTACTCTCGCTCCTTCGGAAGATCGGGTCTCCGTGATCAGCTCACCGGACCACCCCAGTCGAGCAGAAATTTGAAACCGCTGTTCGCGGCTGGATCGACGGCGTCGCCTTCGAGGTCGCGGGTGTCGCGTCAAGTTCGATCCGGATGCTCTGACGTCGGGACCACGGTCTCGATGCCGTCCGCGGCGAGGCCTTCTAACTGGCGCCAACCAAGTGCGCCTGTTCGGTTGATGACCCTTTTGGAAGTGATCGATCCGGACACCGCCCGGACACCTCACTGCAGCGCAAGCGCGCATGATCTCTATAGGAGTGGTTGAGCCCATCGAAGGAGAATGATGAGAGCCCGGGATCCGATAGGTTTTCATCGAGGTGCATAGGTCGTTGACATCGGGTATTGATCCGAATTCCGCGTGTGACCGCGTCGTCATTTCGAACCGGAAGAATTCCGTCGCGGTTCGCGTTTGCCATTGCGCCGGAATGTGGGAGGGGCTTTTCAGCGCGTCCAACCTAGTTCAGCGTGCCCCCAGCGCGCTGCGTCAGCCCACGTAGGACCCAGCAATGATCACACGCGGCGGAGGCGCAAGCCAACCGGCTTCGGACCTTCAAAAATGAACTCTAAGCCCCTCAGCTCGAATGCTTTGCGTATCTTCTCGAGCGTTCGCTCGGTCGCCCCTCGAAACCCGCTTTCAATGCGATAAATGGTCCGCACCTCGACGTTCGATGCGTCTGCGAGCTCTTGCTGCGAAATATTCAACCAAGCCCGCGCAGCACGGATTTGTTCTACCGAGACCATATCTTAAGACCTTGTTAAGGTTATTTTGTCGAATCACCTGACATCTCAGGGCCACGATGAGAAGGATATTCCGACCACCAACGCAAGCCCTCGCGGGCGCTAATACCGCGAGGGCGTCGTCAGCGAAAGGACGTCGGTATGAAGGACATGAACAAGGCCCCTGGGCGCGACAGAAAGACTGCGCGCGGGCTCCGCAGGGATGGCGACAACCGCGCCAGTGAACGCGGCGCCGGAATGCCCCTTCCTTCTCTCGGAGATCAGGCGTGGAGATTCACAGCAGCTCCGACCTGGCCGTTTTCCCCGAAAGAAAGCACGCCGCTGACCTGGTGGCGCAGGTTGCCCGCGCATGTCCTTCGTGACCGGGAGCGCGCGCAAATCAGCGAGACCCTGCGTTACGTCGACGTGCTTCGTTCTGACGCCGAATTCCGGGCTGCCCTGAACGGTGACGCCGATGCCGCTATCGCGAGGGCCCTGTCGATGATGCCAATCAACAGCATCGATTTTCACACCGACATCGCGATGACGGCATTGCTGCGCTGCGCGCTCGCTGGTCACGCAGCCGCCGCGCTCGTCCTTGCGCAGATCGTAGGGCTCACCGACGTCGGGCACGCCCTCTCGAGAGAACTCTCGGTGTCGTGGCTGGGGTGGGGCTTCCGCTACTCCACCGAACCCGAGAAGTTCGGTGAGGCCGGCGCCGTGGTGTTGTCGGCGATCAAGGCCTACGAGAGCGGAACGAAGGAAGACTAGCCGAGCAGTCCTATCCGCTGTCACGCAGGACCAGGTCGAATCCCAGGTCCGCGCGGCCATCAGCGGTGACGTCGATGCCGCCATCGCAGCCGCACTTTTCTTGATGCCGATCGAAAGCATCGATTTCTGCACCGACATCACGATGACAGCGCTGCTGCGATGTGCGCTGGACGGCGACGCGTCAGCCGCCCCGGTCTTAGCGCAGATTGTTGGTCTCACCGACGTGGGTCATGACCTCACGCGGCAACTTTCGGTATCGTGGTTGGGGTGGGGAATCCGCCACGCCACCGACACCAAGAAGTTTGGCGAGGCCTGCGCCGTGGTCATGACCGCGCTGAACGCGCACGAGAACGAGGCGAAGGATAGCTAGTTTAAGCCTGGGAGACGGGCTTCCTGTAATTGCGCCCCGACAACTCGACGCGCTCACGGCGCCCTGTCTCAGCCCTCCCCAGCTCCCCCTGTAGGACTGCGCCGCGGCCAAGTGGGAAACGCAGTTCGGGGCAACTGCGTGGACGTAGCGACCGGCACCAGCGCGATGTCAGCAGTTGCCCGAGCTACCGAAGCTGCAGGAATATCCATCTGCGACGTCGAGTCCTCCGACAAAGAGCCATTCTTGATCGCTGCCGACGCACCGTCGATCTCGACCACCTTGGTGGACAATCCCGAAATTGCCGTGGACTCATTGGTCGCAGCGTTCGCAATTGGAGTGGACTCAGCATGGACAGAGTGCACCGTCACCTTATCAGGGAAAGCTTTGGTCACGCGATCCAGTTGCGCCGCGTCCACTCGCCCATGCCAGTACCCGTACGTCCCGTCACGCGTGAATCCAATTCCCTTGAGCAGCGCGACCCGGTGACCCCGCTTGTAGGTCGTGTACTTGACCGTGATATCAGCCACCTGATCCACACCGAGCTGCAAGCCGCTTACGGGCTGGATCAAGGTCTCGGACGAGCTCCTTTCGGCACCTCGTGAGTGTGAGACGGGCAAGTCCAACCGCTGGAAGACGGCCACGATCTCGGCGGCCGGCAGTTCGAGAAGACCCTTCTCGGTGGCGAGGGCGAGAACCAAGTCCCGCCGAGCAGCTGCGACCTCCTCGGCCAGCGTCTGGCAGCCCTGTTGGAGCGCGGCGAGCCGCTGATTTTGGGCATCGAGTTTCCTCTCAGCTGCTTCGATCGTACGGACACTTTCGATCACGGAACCCATAGTTAACCTCCTGTTTCCCCGATCTTTTTATTGTTGCATGGGATGCGGAGCGCTCGAAGCGGATTGATTTCTTGACGCTTTCCGGACGGCGAACCGCGCTCAATATGCAAAGTGCCCTGGGACCCCCTTTTCGTGGCTATCGCCTACCTTAGAATCACCTTTCCGCGCCTTTTGCCCGATGGCGGCGCAACGAAATGGCTTGCCTATCTCGGACGCTATCGGGCGGTCGACCGTCGGCTACGGCGCACCTTTGACTTCGAAGCCATCGCCGACGATCTGGTGTACGACGAGGTGATCCTGCCCGATGGCGCCCCCGCGGAGTATGCCAATCCGGCCATACTGGCTCATGAGATCGACGCCGCCGAAGCACGCCGGATGCGCAGCTCTGAAGGCCGAAAGCGTTGGCCCCAGATTGGCGCAGCCTTCGTGCTGGCGCTGCCCCCGGATTCCGAGTTGACCTACGACCAGGCGATTGAACTCTCTCATCGCCTCGTGGACCAAATCCGGCAAGATCTTCCACTCGCGATTTACCTGGCAATCCATGACCCGGCGCGCGAAGAGCCGGGAGCAGTCAACCGGCATCTCCACCTGATCGTGACACTGCGTAGGCTCGGTCCAGTTGGATTCATGCTGCACAAGATCCGTGGACTCTTCGCCAGACCGAGGACAGCGAAGACCTCAAAAGTTCAAACGAACTATATTGCGGAAGGAATCCATTGGCCGCGGCTCACAAGAGAGCTGCTCGAATCGTACTTTCTCGAACTCGGCCTAGACCTGACCGTTGATCCGCATTTGCCTATCGGACATCGCCATTGGTCCGTCTCCACGATCCGCAACGAGCCCGAGAAGGTGGAGAAACACCGACAGAAGATCCACGAGCGAAATGAAGCGATTGTGCTCGGAGAAGCGTCCCTTCTTGTAGACAGCCTACGTCGCGGGAGAACAACCGTGAGTGCCGGCGAGATACGGCGGATCCTCACACCGTTCATTGACCGGGACTCCGATCGCGAATTTCGTTTGAATCAAATCCTTGGAGATCCCGAAATAGTCACCTACCTGCTTCATGCAGAAGATCCAAGGGCAACACGTCTCACAACGCGAGCGATCCATCGGCTTGTTACTTCCGCGACCGAGATCATCGACCGTATGGTGCAGGCCGACAGCGAGCCCTTCGTTGCTGTGGTGTCAGGAACAAATGCTACAACCGTGATGCATCAGTTAACGGTCAGAATTGAGCAGGAATCGAGCCGCCGCGTGCTGCTCGCAGGGCTCGTAGAATCCCATTCCTCCGCTCTTCGAGATCAGCTGAAAGAGGTCGATTGCGCCGTCACCACGCTTGATTCACTCCTTAAACCCAAATTGCGCACAGCGGATTCGCCCGACGATCCACTCGAGATTGGACCAAACGACCTGATCGCAATCGCACGCTCCGAGCAGCTCGATGACGAAAGCTTAGCCAAGCTCATTGTTGAGGTGTCCCGCTGTGGCGCGCAATTGATGCTTGGCTATGACGAAAGCCGCCAAACAGGCGTCGTTAGAAATGGCTTGGCAAGGTGGATTTCGGAAAGGCTCAGATATTTTCGCCGCGAAGAGATTGAAGCCGAAGACATCCTGCGCTTGCTGAGATGCGGCCGAATTGACCATGCGGTCTTGCTTTTGGACCAACAGGGCGCCTTGCAGTTCGAGGCCGACGATCCACATTCGGGAGCGGCTCCCGAATTCATCGTCTGYGACGATATGTACCAGCTCGCCCAGATCAACGCGGAAAAGCGAACTACAAGCGCGAGCAAGCTCGAATTTGGTCCTTATACATTCGCTCCTCATGACTGGATTGCGTTTACAGCTACTGACTACAGCCAAATTCCACCGGCAATCCGTAAAGGTCGCCTGGCACAGATTGTTGGTTTTCTTCACGATGGCTGGCGGATTTTGATCCGCCATCCCGACAATACCCTGCAGGAAGTTGACCTGCAGACTTTCTCACATGTGAGAACCGCTCGCGCCATCACCATCGCTGAGGCTCGCCAGGCCCCCGCGGGCGCTCGATTAGAGATCCGACTGACGAAAGCGCGCCGCGCATGGAGCGCACTTCATCTTGCAGCCGCCCGAGGCGACAGTACTGTGATACGTATCAGCCCTTTGGTCGCTCGGAGCCTCGAAGAACTCACGGCCACTACACGACGAAACTTGCCTGCAGCGTTACCGACGGAGCTTCTCGTAGGCTCGGACTCTCCGACCGAGGTATTGCAAATTCTTATGACGGCTGAGGCTGTACCGTCCTTGGCTCCATCTCCAGGTAGCAAAACGGCCTTCGACCTCGAGGATTTTCCAACCCCGGGCGGGAATGGTTCTTGGCAAGTCGATCCCCAACCAAGTCCGAAACACGGGCTAGACGTAGTCACCCCTGACCCGAGTTCGTCCTCGGAAAACGAAGGCCGTGCCCATCCGTTTTCGGGCAACAACATCGTCCCTCAACAGTTCTTTGACACGAAGTATTTGACTCGGCTACGAACGCAAGTCCCGCGTAACCTCTTGCACGAGAAGCTCTGGACCTCCCTCGCATCGACTCCAGACGGACAGTCGTTACTAGACCGCTTGTGGAGCGCGTTGCATCCCGAAGCATCTGACAGGGAGGACACTTTCGCAAGGCTAAAGGATCTCTTCGGCCTTGCGCCGCCGACCCTCGAGCTCATCCAGGTCACCATGGACATCGGTGGCCGGCGCGCGGTGCCACGAGACGGAAACTTGGATGTAGAAATCCAAGAAGACGATGACCTAAGAAGGCCTAGGGATTGGAGCTCGACGGAGATCCATGCGTTCGAGCGTGATATAGAGGCATTCGCCCGGCCTTCTTGTATATGGAACGCGGCGTTCGATCCACTTGGGGATGCCGCGCCCCAGCCGCCTACTCGTCCGTAAGCGGTTCGTCGAACGGGCCATGGCTAGTCAAGAACCTCGGCCGCCACAGGCCCCGCCTCATAGAGTTGACCTTCTTTTTCGAGTGTCTTCCGACGGGTGTTTGCAGCCGCGACAAAGGCGCTGAGCTTATCGAGGTCGGCCTTGATTTCGGTGAACTTGGGAAGATCAGCCGGCACTCCCGCTGATTGGTCGTGGCCGGAATACTTCGAACACCGCGTCATGCCGGCGTGCACTGCCTCGTAGTCCGCTTTCTCGACGCGGGCGGCCCTCAATTTTAGGGTCGCTACGTTGGGCCGGAAGCGGCCGACAACGCCCGCGAAAAGAATCTCTTCGATGGCGTGCTCCCACGTTTCGCGCATCTTGCCGTATCCATCCGTGACAAACGAGCGCTCGAATAGGTCGGCTTCTTCTTTTGCAGCAAGCCGTCGCGGCAAACCGAGCAAGAAATGCAGTTCCAATCCTTCGGATCGCTCCGACAGCACCTTTCGGGCTTCCTCGGTCACGTCCTTATCGAGGTCCGAGATCCCGGCGATCACGACAAGCCGGTGCGCGTCCGGCGTTTGGGCGGCATATTACACGGCTGACCGTCTTCCGAGGCAGATTCCACCGGCCCCCCCTTCAGCCTTGTGGCGGCCACTGATTGCGGGCAGACTAGCTGCGAGAGGCAACAGCCATGCAACGCCGGCTTGCGGCCATTTTAGCGGCGGATGTGGTCGGCTACAGTCGGCTAATGGGCGCCGACGAGGTGGGGACCCTCAATTCGCTTAAGTCGCACCGCAGGGAACTGGTGGACTGCGGCATTTCCGAGCACCACGGCCGCATCGTCAAAACCACCGGCGACGGGATGCTGGTGGAATTCGCCAGCGTCGTGGATGCGGTCGCCTGTGCGGTCAAGATTCAGCGCGGCATGGTGAGGCGCAACGCAGGGATTGCTGCAGAACGGCAGGTCGTGTTCCGGATTGGGATCAACGTTGGCGATATCATCATCGACGGCGACGATATCTTCGGCGACGGCGTCAACATCGCGGCACGTTTGGAGACGCTCTGCGAGCCCGGYGGCGTATGCATATCCAGGGGGGCAAACGACCAGATCCGGGACAAGCTGTCGATGGCTTTTGCTGATCTGGGCGAGCAGGCTGTGAAGAACATCGCGCGCGCGGTCGGCGTGTTCGGGCTCACTGCCAAGGATATCGAGGCTATTCCAGACGCCGCGCTTCCTTCGTCTTCGGAAGACATGGTGGCCGCGTCAACCGTACAACACAAGCAGGAAATTCATTTCTGCCAGACCCGCGACGGCGTGCAACTGGCCTATGCCCGGACGGGCCAAGGGCATCCGCTGGTGAAGACGGGGCACTGGATGACCCACATCGAATTCGACTTCGACAGCCCAATCTGGCGGCATCTATACCAGGAATTGTCCCGCGAGCACCTTTTCATCCGATACGATGCGAGGGGAAATGGGCTTTCGGATCGAGACATCCCGGACGTAACATTCGAGCGGTTCGTCGACGACCTCGAAGCGGTAGTCGACGCCGCGGGCATCGAACGGTTCGCGCTGCTCGGCATATCCCAGGGATGCGCGGTCTCGATTGCCTACGCGGTCCGGCATCCGGAGCGAGTGTCACATCTGGTTCTCTACGGAGGTTATGTCGTCGGCTGGAAGAAGCGCGCCAGGACCGAGGCAGAGAAGGCGGCCGGAGATGCGATGCTGACGCTGATGCGGCTGGGATGGGGTCAGGAAAACCCGGCCTTTAGGCAGATGTTCACGTCCCAGTTTATTCCGGACGCTAACAAGGAGCAGGCCGACTGGTTTAACGAGCTACAGCGCATCTCGAGCTCGGCCGAAGACGCCGCGCGCAATTTACTGGCAAATGGCGAAGTGGAAATCAGTACATTACTGCCTCAGGTCACGGTGCCGACCCTTGTCATGCATTGCCGCAACGACGCGAGGGTGCCGTTCGAGTCGGGCCGTCGGCTGGCCGCGGGGATTTCCGGCGCCCGCTTTGTTCCTCTCGAGGGCCGGAATCACGTCATGCTAGAGGGCGAGCCAGCTTTGGCACGCTTTCTCGACGAGCTCCGATCATTTCTTGCCTCCGATACGCGACACAAAAGCTAAGGGATACGGCGGCTCCGCTTTGCCGATATGTGCCGGCTTGCCCCTTGCTTGCGTCGGCGGGTTACCAACCCGCGCACCTGATCGATATGTTGCCAATTCATAGAGGAGGCATTCATGAAGCGACGCGACTTTCTGGCGCAAACTGCTGCCGGCGTTTCCTCAAGTCTGCTTCTGGGGACTCTTCACTCCGAGAGGTATCGTTTCATCGGCGCAGCGCTCGCCGCTGGCGAGGTTGATCCGCGGAAAGATACCTTTGAGCAGAAACTGGCGGAATTTGCGATCGCGATCAAGTTTGAAGCGCTGCCCGCGGACGTTATCTCCGCGGCGAAGCGGGTACTTCTCGACACGATTGGATGCGCATTTGGATCGGTAGGAAGCGAGCCTGCAAATATAGCCGATGCGACAATTCGCAAGACCTTCGGAGACGGCAATGCAGCAACCGTGATCGGCTATCCGCGGCCCGCTACCGTAGAAGGTGCCCTGTTCGTGAACGGCGTCCTCGTCCGCTCCCTCGACCTGAACGATACCTATATTGGCACCGAGCCGCTTCATCCGAGCGAGGTACTTCCGACGGCTATCGCGCTTTGCGAGGAGAATGGACGAAGCGGTCGCGACCTCATCGAGGCCATGGTCGCCGGCTATGAAGCCAGCATGCGTGTCAACGATGCCATCTCCTTCATCGAGCGTGGTTTCCATCCTTTGTGTGCGGCCGCCTACGGTATCCCTCTGATCGCGGGCAAAATCTGGGGACTTCCCAAGGAAGCCATAGCCAACGCAGTCGGAATATCCGGTGCGCGTGGTTTTACAAGCTTTGTCGTGAATAGTGGCGCGATCAGCATGATGAAGGCCATGGGACTTGCCGCCACTGCGACTGACGGCGTTTTCGCAACTAGGCTCGCCGCGCAAGGTTTCACCGGACCATCCGGCACGCTGGAATGGCTGGCCTCAAAAATGAAGCCCGTCAAAGAAGGCTTTACCGTTGACCTTGAGCTTGCGCAATACCGACTGCCGCGGGTAGCGGTTAAGCGCTTTCCCATTCAAATCGAGCTCCAAGCCGTGGCAGAGGTCGGCGCATCGCTCTCAGCGAAGATCAGGGATCGTGCACAAAATATCCGGTCGATCACGGTTGAGACTTATCCCGGAATAATCGAGCGCGTTGCCGATCCGACGAAATTCAAGCCACAGACAAAGGGTACCGCCGATCATAGCCTTCCCGTCTGCCTTGCGATGGCGCTTCTCGACGGAGATGTGACCGTAGCTCAATTCGAGAAAGACCGCTGGCGGGCCTCGGACGTAATGGCGTTGGTGGAAAAGACAACGGTGAGGCCCGGCGAGGCGCTGATCGCCAAACTCCCCAAGGGGCGCGGTGCGAGCGTTGAGATTGTTTTCGCAGATGGTCAGTCCCTGCGCGAGATCGTTGAAGTGCCCGAAGGCGACGCGCAACGACCGCTCTCGCGATCGTCAACTGAACGCAAGTTCAGGAACTTCGCAATCCCTGTGGTGGGCGTGGCTGTCGCCGAGCGCGTCATGTCACTCGTCGATAGTCTCGAAACGCTGAGGGATGTCCGAGAATTGACCCAAGCTCTCCGTGGTAGTGGAAAACAAAACCCGGTGTGAGGCTGGATCGCAGCGATTAAACGTGTATGTCGGCGTTGGCCCATCAGAGAAATGGCGGCGCATCTCATTGAGGTCCATTTACCGATGAACGGCGGACGAGATTCGCTCAACCCGGAGCTGACGTCACATCGGTCATCCCTCCGTCTCTAGCGTTCAGCTGCGAATATACGCCCCTCGCAGGGATGCCCTCGAAGGATTGGGTACCGCGGTCGTCGAAACGCAGTCCAGAACCCGCTATCAAGTCTTTGACAGTGGTCGAGACCAAAACCTGTCAGGTCGTGTGGCCTATGCCGTCATGAGCTTTGGCGGATTTGTTGGGTTAGGCCACAGCCATTACCCCATACCTTGGGGCGCTCTGACATATGATTCGTCGCTTGGTGGTTTCCGAACAAATATCACCGAGCAACAGTTGAGGGATGCGCCTGAGTTCAGTGATGACTCGTGGCAGGATCGAGACTGGGAAACGCGGACCCACCAGTACTACGGGACACCTAGTTACTGGGAGTCGCGAGGTGGCTCAGTACGCTAGGCAGCAATGAGCCAGCCCATTAAAAGGCCCGCAGTGTTGAAAACACTGTGGGTCTTTTTGTGGCCAGCTGGATGTCCGCTTCGTCCGATAACCGACCGCGTTTGGTGCAATTGCAGAAAATGTCGCGATGGGTCAACAGCGCCGGTTTGATGGGCGCTGTGTCACTTCCGGTCCGCCCCGATTAGCAGACCATATCTGAGCCAAACCGCCCTTCGCCGTTGGGCCACGAGCCGACATTCCATGACAAGAATGTGCGCCATCATACTGCCAGTTCGTCGAGCAAGGCATTGGCCTGCTTCACGTCCAACGTGTCAAAGCCCTCTGTGAACCAACCGTAGATCGGAGCGAGAAGTTCTCGGGCCTCATCTCCCTTCCCTTGATCGCTCCAGAGCCGCGCCAAACTCATCGCGGCGCGCAGCTCGAACGATCTTGCCCGCTGCTTGCGGGCGACTTGGAGGGCGTGAACAAAGTTTGCTTCCGCTTCCTTTGCGGAAGCTCCCAAAAGCAATAGGATTTCACCTTCAATTCTGAGCACGTCGGCGTGCCAGAGATATTCGCCTGTTTCGGCTATCAGCTCCTTGGCTTTGCTGATTGTGTTCACGCCTGCCCGCAAATCTCCTGCGCGTGCCTGCAGGACCGCAAGGAGCGAATGGTAGTGCGGTGAATGAAATAGAGCCTGTTCTTTGGCGGCATGTATCCCCTGTTTCATCAGCGCAATGCCATCTTCCAGCCGCTCTGCGCAGCCGATCGCCCAGCCCTTGAGTATTTGACCGCGATTACTAGCCCAGAGTGGCACGCCGAGTGCGTCTAAATTTTCCACGTAGTTTTTGACCTCGTCCATCTTGCCAAGCAGCACGGACAATTGCGCACTACCGTAGATACCAACGATGCCGTTGGTGTTTGCGTGTTTTGCATCCAGGGCATATTTAATTGCTTTTTGGCGTGCTGCGACTGCTTGATCGGGATATCCCAAGGCCCACAGGCTCAGTACCAGAAAGGCAAGGCCCGTCGCGTGCGGATCGGAATAGTAGAGCACCGAAAGAGTTTGGTCCGTTTCGATCCTTTCGATTGCAAGGATCTGTTCCAGCTGTGCTTTCGCGGCCTCAAACTCGCCAATTTCAAGCAGCGACGCGCCCATGGCGCGGTGCGCTATCAGTCGCGCTACGCGGTCGCCGGTGTGCGCGGCCAGCGATTGGCAGCGCTCCGAATACTCAAGTGCCTTGCGGATCTTGCCGCTCGCTATGCAATAGCCATACTGCCCGTAAAGGCTCGGCAATAGATGCTGCGTGTCGCCTAATTTTTCACACAACGCGATCGCGCGATCGCGTGCAGTCCCGACAATCGGATTGCCATACCCATGCTGAGCCGCCAAAGGCGTCCCCAAGGCGAGCTGGAAATCGAGTTCCTGCCGATCTTTCTGGGTTGAATTGGGCAGCATCATCAACATCTCTAGGCCCCGTCTGAGATGACGCACCGCCTCCTCGTCTGCGGAGCGCTCCGTCGCACGCCGTCCGGCCTTCAGCCAGTATGAAATAGCTCTCTCTGCCTCTCCGGCATTCGTGAAATGGTACGCAAATAGCTCGGGCTCGATGCTGGCACGCTCGGGAGAGAGCTGTTCGAACACTTCGGCAATTCGTGCATGTAGCTTCTGTCGAGGCGCCCGCAGAAGCGTGCTGTAGGCGGCATCTTGCACCAAAGCATGCTTAAAGGCGAATCGCGCCTCTGGCGGCATTCCGCGCCGGTACACAAGTTCGGCGGATACCAACTGATCGAGAGCCCCATTCAGCTCAGCTGAGTTCCGCTGCGCTACAGACAGCAGCAACTCGTAGGAGAACTCCCGTCCGATAGCCGCGCCAACCTGGGCCACCTCTTTGGCGAGCGGGCCGAGCCGATCAAGTCGAGCCATCAGCGAGGCATGGAGGCTCGGAGGAATGGCGACAGATGACGCAGGAATATTTGCAGCTGCTCGCTCAGCATATTCCTCACCCGCCTCCACCACCGCCTTCGTCATTTCCTCGACGAACAGGGGTATGCCATCAGTGCGCTCGATAATGTCCTGTCTGATGTGCGCGGGAAGCAGCGCGTTTCCGGCCACCCCGTCGATTATGGCTTTGCTGTCGTCCTCRTCGAGGCGGTTTAAATGAAGTGCGATGATAGAGACCTTTCCCATCCACGGCGGGTTGAACTCGGGTCGGTGCGTGATAATCAGCAGCACCCGGAGATCTCTTATGCTATCGACCGTACGACTGAGTGCTTCGAGGCTCGTCGGATCGATCCAATGCACGTCCTCGAAGATCATCAGGACCGGACTGAGCTTGGCTAGAGCCTTAAGTTGCCCAGTTAGCGCCTCAAATGTCTTTTGTCGGCGCTCCGACGGAGTTAACTCTAGACTTGGATATCGCCCGTCGTTCGGTAGGGAAAGCATTTCAGCGAGCATCGCGGCGTCTTGTCGTGGCGTAAAAGTCTGCGCCAACAGGATGTCTATTTTATCGAGCTTTGCTTGTACCGGGTCATCATGCGCGAACCCAGCCGCGCGCTCTATCTGGGCAATGATCGGGTAAAACGCGCTGTCCGTATACTGCGGCGAGCAGAAGTAGCGCAGGCGCGCGTGCGGCTCGGGAGCTAGTCGTTCGATCACCGCAGCCGTTAGCCTTGATTTACCAATGCCCGGTTCGCCGGAAACCAACGCCACTTGGCCTTGACCGTTTTTTGCCTTCGACCAGCGGCGTAGCAGTAGTTCGACCTCTTCTTCGCGCCCGATGAGTTCAGTTAGTCCACCTGCATGTAGGGCCTCGAACCGACCCTCGACTAAAGAGGCTCGCAGTGCTGCCCAAGCTCTAATGCGGCCCGGAATACCCTTAAGTTCGTGGGGTCCAAGATCGGCTAACTCAAACAGATTGCCCAGGAGCCTTCGCGTGCTCTCGGCGATAACCACAGCGTTCGACTCAGCCAGGCCTTGGAGCCGCGCGGCAAGATTGGGCGTCTCTCCGACGATACCGCGCTCCTGGGCCTCTCCCGATCCGATCAGATCGCCGACAACCACCAGCCCGGTCGCGATGCCGATGYGGGTTTGCAGAGGAACGGACATTTTGAGCGCGCCAACTGCAGCAATCACTTCCAGTGCGGCGCGCACAGCCCGCTCGGCGTCGTCCTCGTGCGCCTTCGGATAACCGAAATAAATGAGCAAGCCGTCGCCCATATATTTGGCAACGAACCCTCCGAAGCGGCGCACTGTCTCCGCGACGCAAGTCTGATAGGCCGAGATGACCTCACGGAGGTCTTCGGGGTCCATGCGTGCTGAGAGCGCCGTTGAACCCACTAAGTCGGRGAACATCACGGTGACCTGGCGGCGCTCGGCAGTATCCGTGGCGGCCTTGTCGGCTTCCGGCAGAGCGCCGGATAGCGGCGTGGGTGCGCCCGCTTCAGCGCGCAAGGCCGCGACAGCGTCGAGCAGCTTGCGGCGATGCCCTACAATTCGGACGCCAAGGTCCCTCAGGTCCTCCGCCGTTAGACTCGGCAGGACCGTGTCGTCGATCTCATTCTCGCGGAATGCCGCCTCATATTGGTCGAGGCCAAGCCTCCGCAACCAACCTGCGACGTCCATGACGGCGCCCTCTTGTGCCGACCGCTGCATGATCCCTCAGTGGAGACTGTCTGTCTAGGGAACCGATGACCGGGTTTGGGTCAAAAGCGGCAGTCCGGCGCTCGCATACGGCAGGTCCGGTCTGCCCTTGATACCGGACCTCTTATGCCACGACACCGGTCCGATCCCGATAGAGTGCAGGCGATAGTCGGGCCGCCGCGCACGCCCATCTTGGGCGCGCTCAAAAGCCGCCGCACCGCCGAGCCTCGTGGGGGCAGGCACCACCCGTAAATTTCCCAAGTGTCGGCTGCTAGGCGCGCTGGTTAGCTGGTGCAGGTTGAGCGCCGCACCATGAAAACACCGAAGCCAAAGCAATGGGCCGAGCAGGAGGTCCGACGATTGATCAGGCTGGCTTGGCAGGGAGTTGGCGCATCAAAAATAGCTGCCGAACTCGGCCGCCACGCCGATGGCGAGAGCCATGGGAATACTGGTGAAGAAGTAGCCGCCGTCGGAGCGCACTGCGCAAGCTGTGCTGAAACCTGCAAGACGGGTCTTAGAACGCCTACTGGCTCGGCCCACGATGCCGGTACGGCGCCCCGGGACGGACGGGCGCAGCGGCGGCACAATTCACCGGACCAGCACCCTGCGGCTAGAGTATTCTCAGCCAAGGTGCGCCAGCAGGAGCCAAGCGGTAAGAGAGAGGCAGATGGCAATTCCGGAATAGGGCAACGCGACTCTCATGGTCGATCCCCCACAAAACAGGCCCCATACTGGCTCTTTAGCGGTCGTTCGTCCATTACGATCTTGAAAGGCGCGGCGATCCGACCCGCACTCCTTGCGCCGGACTCGACTTGGCCACCCGCTTTCCCATAGGCTTACCCATGGGCTGCTGCTTTCCAAGTACAACTAACGGGGAGCGAAATGGCTGAAAAAATCGACGTCGAGGTGACCGGCAAATCGCAGTTTGAAGTCGCCTACGAGATGGCGAGATTCATTCTCATCAATATGGAGGGCCGCCAGATAAAAAAGATAAAGCGGCAAGAGTTCTTGCACTTGGTGGCCGACTGCATTGAAGCCTTGCGGGGCATCAAGGTCAGGGAGATCATCAGCTAACGAGCGAGGCTGGCCTGCACGACCGCCCAACGCGACATCAGCCCCCAGCCCCATCGCGGTGGAGCGGGATTCTCACAAACCCGGTGGCTTCGCGTCCGGTCCGCCGACAATAGCCAACATTGCAACAGTGTCAGCCTTGTTCGGCAAAGGGTCATGAGCGTAGGGTTGCAAACTTCCGGTCTACCCCTCTGAACCGACATATATATCGGCACCGCTTCAACGGTAGCGAAGGGCCACGAGCAGAGGGCAAGCTTCCACTCACTCCCCTAAGGCGTGGGGAGCGATCTTAATGCCGCCGAACGTTAGCCCAATCTGATTTGCCCTGTTTCGAACGGCCTTCGGTGTGCGCTTCAAAGATTCCGCGATTTGCCCGGGCCGGCAACCTTTACGGACCATTTCGCGCAACCGCTTTTCGTCTTCAGAGGTCCAGTGCTTGATGATCGGATATCGGTCACTGCCCATTGTGGGCTCGCTCCTGCTGATCGACCGCTAATTCGTGGCGGACATGCTTTTTGATTCATCGGGCTTTGTTTGCGACGACGATATTGCTGCAATCACCAGGGCGGCGACGCTGGCCATCGGCGTTTCACTTGATTAGCCCGAAGATGATCCTGAGCGTCGCATCGCCATAATCAGCGATGACKGACGTGAGATTGGCACCGTGCCCGTGTATTC